>JBHIAL010000162.1:0-3866 GCA_046758525.1 bacterium | reverse complement strand
AGTGGATTGGGCAAGGGTAGGTGCCGTTCTCTGGCAGCTCACGCCTTAAATTACGGGATGACTCATTTAAAAGAGACTCGTAGCGCACTTCATGGAGAAAGAGTAGCCTTCGGAGTGATTATGCAGTTAATTCTGGAAAGACGGGATGAGAATGAGGTGGAGAGGCTTTTGCCACTTTATTCAGCTCTGGGCTTACCTTTAACTCTAAAAGGACTTGGACTATCCACCAATGGAGAGAAGCTTTCCCGCCTGGTTAAGCTGACCTGCAAAAAGGAGAGCCATATTTACAACCTTCCCTTTCCTATTAATGAGACTATGGTTGAGGAGGCTTTGTTAAAAGCTGATGAGTGGGGAAGGAAAATTGAAGATAAAGGAGTTTAAAATTAAATGACCCAATTAAGTGAAGCCAAAAAAGGAAAAATTACCCCCGAGATGAGACAGGTAGCCAAAGAGGAAGGACTGGATCCTGAACTTATTAGAGAAGGGGTGGCCAAGGGTGAGGTAATAATCCCCAAAAATATAAAGCATAACTTACCTCAGCCAAAAGCCATAGGTAAAGGAACAAAAACCAAAGTAAACACTAATATAGGTACCTCCACCGATTATGTAGATTTGGATTATGAGCTAAAGAAACTAAAGATAGCCCAGGAGGCAGGTACGGATACAGTTATGGACCTTAGTACCGGAGGGGATCTGGATATGATACGCAGGGTCATCTTAAAATCCTGTCGGGTGCCTTTAGGTACAGTTCCGGTGTATCAGGCGGCGGTGGAGACCATAACTGAAACTGGAGCTCTGGTAAAAATGAAACCTGATAAGATATTCCAGGTAATAGAGCGACAGGCTGAGGACAGGGTTGACTTTGTCACCGTACACTGCGGTCTCACCAGAGAGACTCTGGAGCGCCTTAAGGGTGAGGGCAGGGTTACTGATATAGTGAGTCGGGGAGGAGCCTTTCTCACTACCTGGATGGTAGCCAATGACAAAGAAAATCCTCTCTACGAGCAATACGATCGTCTTCTGGAGATTGCTAAAAGATACGATCTTACTTTAAGTTTGGGAGACGGCCTTCGTCCTGGCTGTCTAGCCGACTCTACCGACAGAGCTCAGATTCAGGAATTGATTCTTCTGGGTGAGCTGGCTAAAAGAGCCTGGGAGGCCGAGGTACAGGTAATGATTGAAGGACCCGGGCATATCCCATTTTCCGAGGTCAAGACAAATGTTCTTTTAGAAAAAAAGCTCTGCCATAATGCGCCCTTTTACGTTCTGGGTCCCGTGGTCACCGATGTTGCTCCTGGATACGATCATATTACCTCAGCTATTGGGGGAGCCTATGCAGCTAGCAGCGGAGCAGATTTTCTATGTTATGTCACCCCTGGTGAGCATTTAAGACTTCCCACTTTAGAGGACGTTAAAGAGGGAGTTATGGCTACCAGGATCGCTGCCCATGTAGGAGATATTGCCAAAGGAGTAAAGGGAGCGATGGAGTGGGATAATCGGATAGCCACTTTAAGAGAGAAAAGAGATTGGGAAAAACAGATAAAGCTAGCCCTTGATCCAGAGTTGGCCAGAAAGATGCGCCAGGAAAGTAAGCCCCGTGTTTCCGATGTCTGTACTATGTGCGGGGAATATTGCGCCCTGAAGATAGTGGAGAAAGCTCTAAGATCCGGTGGAAAATAGGAATAAATTAGAGCAATGGAAAAAAAGGAAGTCTTAGTTTTTGGAGCGGGAGCCCTGGGACTGGGTTTTCTCGGACCTGAGCTACACAAGAATTATAGCTTAACCTTTGTTGATCGGGAATTTAAGGGGGACTTTTTAGCCTATCTTGGTAGAAAGGGTGAGTACAGGATTAACCTCACCACCCCGGGAATAGAAGTGGTGACAATCAGGGGTGTCGAGGGTCTGAACCTCGATGATAATGGAGAAAGAGAAAACACGGTCAAAAGGATCGGCCAGGCCAGTCTGCTTTTTACGGCGGTGGGACTTTCCAATCTTAAGGAAGTGGCTCCCATTCTGGCTGAAGGGATAGAAAAGCAAGGGGAAAGAAAGGAGGAATTGTATATTCTCTGCTGTGAGAATGGCCGGGATGTCCCTGCTAAATTCAAGGGTTTTCTCCCGGAGGATATGGTGAATTTACCCTCCTGGGTGAAAATTAGCGAGCCTATAATGGGACGGATGTGTCGGTATGAGGATAAAGTCAAGCCTTGGGGTAACTTCGAAGCAGTTGGGAGAGACTTTAGCTGGGGGATAGTAGCAGAGCCTTTTTATGGAATCCCGGTAAGGAGAAGTCTGGTAGGTGAATCCACCGTAGTCAGCCCTGCTTTTCAGGTAAAGGAAGATGATGAGTTCGAAGCTTTAAAAGAGAGAAAAATGCTCATCCACAACGGCTGTCATGCTTTTCTTGCCTTTCTTGGTCATCTGAAAGGGTACACTTACTACTGCCAACTGGAGGGAGAAAAAGAGATCCTAGGGCTAGCCGAGAGAATGGTGAATGAAGAGATGATTGAAGCCCTCTTAAGCAAATTTGGAGGGGTTCTGGACCGGAACGATCTTAAAAACTATTCTTTCGATATTTTAAGAAGAATCATTTCTCCTCTATTTGGAGATTCCATCTCCAGAGGTATGCGAGGCTCTTTAGAAAAGCTTACACCTCAGGAGCGCCTTATCTGGGGGGCGAGGTTTATCCTCTCGGCCGGGTTTCTACCGAAGACTTACTCCCTGGGTATTGCTGCTGCTATTAAAATCAACCAAGGCCAAGGTAAACTAGCCGGATCTTTAGAGAAAATTCTTTCCCAGCACTGCGGGTTAAAACAGCCCCAAGATGCAAAGCTCATTGAGCTGATCAAAAGTGGATACTCAGAGATTGCAGAAAGATTCGGGGAATGAAAAAGTGGGGGTTCAGGTAGTCTCCATAGGTGAACTTCTGGTAGAGATAATGAGAGAAAAGGTGGACCAGCCCCTGGGGGTGGCGGGAACTTTTGTTGGTCCTTTTGCCAGTGGAGCGCCGGGGATCTTCATCGATGCTGTGGCTAGATTAGGGGTAAACTGTGGTTTCATCGGCACTGTGGGGGAAGATGATTTCGGAAGGCTGATCGTGGAGAGGCTAGAAAGGGATGGAGTGGATACTGCTTATATCCGATCCTTAAGCGATTACACCACCGGGGTCGCCTTTGTTACCTATTTTAGTAATGGAAGTCGAAAATTTATCTATCATCTTTCTAGGGCTGCTTCAGGAAAAATCTCCGGGGATCAGGTAGATTCGGATTACCTATCGAAAGTAAAATACCTCCATCTCATGGGATCATCCCTATCCGTAAATGAAGAATGTCGGAAGGTTTGCTATAAAGCAGTCAGAATGGTGAAGGATTGGGGAGGAAAAATCAGTTTTGATCCTAATCTTCGTCCCGAGCTACTGGGTATAGAGAAGATTAGAGAAATCTCTGAGCCAATTCTTTCCTCCTCTGAGATAGTTCTACCCAGTGAAGAAGAAGCAAAGATGTTAACCGGAACCCAGGATGCTGAGAATGCCTGCCAGAAACTATTAGAATATGGACCAGAGATAGTAGCCCTCAAACGGGGAGAGAAGGGATCATGGATCTTTACCGCTAAGGATAAAATAGAAGCAGCTTCTTTTCCGGTAAAGGAGATAGATCCCACCGGAGCCGGTGACTGCTTTGATGCAGGATTTGTTGTCGGTTTATTGAAAGGATGGCCTTTAGAGAAGGCTGCTCGATTCGCCAATGCCGTAGGAGCTCTAGCCGTGACCAAAAAAGGTCCCATGGAGGGTGCTCCCACCTTAGAAGAAGTAAACCGAATGTTGAAAGCCGGAGGGGTTGACAATTTCTAAATTTTTGCCGAAAGAAGAG
>JBHIAL010000161.1:0-3883 GCA_046758525.1 bacterium | reverse complement strand
GAAAGATTCAGTGAGGAGACCGATGAGCTGGTGAAGGAGTTCACTTCCTCTATCGAGGTAGATAAGAAACTTTACAAACATGACGTAGCCGGCAGCATTGCCCACGTCAAAATGCTCTCCAAGGTGGGGATCATCGAGGAAAAGGAGGCTCAAAAGATCATCCTGGCCCTGGAAGAGATAAAGGAAGACTTAGATAGGGGAAAACTTGACTTTACCGGGAAAGAAGACATTCATATGGCTATAGAGGAGGAAGTAATAAGAAGAGCCGGGGAGGCTGGCAAAAAGCTTCACACGGCAAGATCCAGAAATGACCAGATAGCCCTGGATGAAAGACTTTTCTTGAGAGAGGAGATAAGCGAAATCCTCCGCCTTATAGCTGAGTTTCAAAAGGCGATCCTTGGGTTTGCCGAAAAAAATAGGCAGGTTATCCTGCCCGGCTACACACACCTACAATATGCCCAGCCAGTTCTTTTCTCTCACCACCTTTTAGCTTATTTCTGGATGCTACAAAGGGATAAACTACGGTTAAAAGACTGCTATGACCGAGTCAATGTCCTGCCTCTGGGGGTAGGGGCTCTGGCTGGAACGTCTTTACCCATTGATAGAGCCTATGTGGCCAGGCTTTTAAATTTTCCCCTCATTACCGAAAATAGTATGGACACCGTGAGTGACCGTGATTATGTCATTGAGTTTTTGTGTTGTGCGGCTCTTTTAATGATGCATCTTTCCCGTCTCTCGGAGGATCTTATCCTCTGGTCATCTCCTGCCTTTTCCTTTGTGGAAATAAGTGATGCCTTTACCACCGGCTCCAGCCTTATGCCCCAGAAAAAGAATCCTGATGTGGCCGAACTCACCCGGGCAAAAACGGCCAGAGTTTATGGGGATCTTTTCTCTCTTCTCACCACCCTGAAAGCTCTTCCCCTCTCCTATAACCGAGACCTACAGGAAGACAAACCTTCTTTATTTGAGGCGGTGAAGACCCTCAAGCAATGTTTAAAATTGTACCCCAGGATGATAGCTAAGATAAAGCTAAACCATGAGAACGTGAGAAAACAGGCCCAAAAAGGCTTTTTCGCTGCTACAGACCTGGCCGATTATCTGGTAGAGAAAGGTGTTCCTTTCAGAGAAGCTCACGCAATGGTGGGAAAATTGGTTAAGCACTGTTTAAAGGAAAATAAGAATTTTGAGGATCTAACTTTGAAGGATTACGGGAAGATTTCTCCCCTTTTTGAGGAAGATGTTTTCCAGAGGATAAGTCTGGAAGAATGCGTTTTTAATAAAGAATCAACCGGAGGTACCGGGAAAAAATCTCTGGCCAGACAGATAAAACTAGCCCAGGAGAAACTGGGGGAAGGAGAAAGCTCTATTGCCAGCTAATAGAAAAAGCTATTTCCGCTATAAGGCCGGAGAACTTTTCTGCGAAGAAGTGCCGCTTTGCCAGGTGGCTGAGGAGATAGGAACTCCCCTTTATCTTTACAGCTATAATAGCTTAATCGACGGGTACAGGGAGGTTTCCCAGGCCTTCCGTAAACTCTCCCCCTTAATTTGTTACTCCCTCAAGGCCAATGCCAACCTTACCCTCTGCCGGATTCTGGCTACCGAAGGTGCGGGAGCAGACATTGTGTCAGGAGGAGAGCTATACAAAGCCCTTCAGGCTGGATTCTCTCCCCAAAAAATAGTTTTCGCGGGACCGGGAAAAAATGAAGAAGAGATAGAGTATGCCTTAAGAGAGAACATCTTTATCTTTAACGTGGAGTCAGAAGGAGAGTTAAAATTAATAGAAAAGCTCAGTCGCCGATTAAACCGCCCCACCAGAATCTCCTTGCGGATAAATCCCGATGTGGATGCAAAAACTCACCGCTACATTACTACCGGTAAGAAGGAAAATAAGTTCGGTCTTGACTTTGATGAGGCGGAGAAACTATACCCCCAGATTAAAAAATCCTCCCTCTTAGAGCCGGTAGGAATTCATTTTCATCTCGGCTCCCAGATAACCAGCCTTGACCCTTATCTTAGGTCCCTGGAAAAGATCCTGGATTTTCTTGAACTGCTTAAAGAAAAGGAACTAAATCTAGAATATGTGGATATGGGAGGGGGATTTGGCATTAGCTATGAGGAAGGAGAGCTCCCTTTAAACATTAAGGATCTAGCAGAAAAAATCTATTCTTTGATAAAGAAGAGCGGGGCAAAATTAATCCTTGAGCCAGGAAGATTCTTGGTGGGGCCAGCCGGGGTCTTAGTCACTCAAGTACTTTATAAAAAGAATAGAGGAAAAAAGAGATTTATCATTGTAGATGCGGGGATGAACGATCTCATTAGACCATCCCTTTATGGAGCCTATCACCAGATAAAAAAACTAAAAGAACCTCAGAAGGCGGGCTCCCTTGAGGTGGTGGATGTGGTAGGTCCGGTCTGTGAGTCGGGAGATTTTTTTGCTCGGGAAAGAAAGCTCCCCGAAATCACGGAGGGAGAGTATCTGGCTATCATGGATACTGGAGCCTATTGCTTTAGCATGAGTTTTACTTACAATGCTCGACCTAGACCAGCAGAAGTGTTGGTGAAGGAGGATCACTGGTGGATAATTCGAGAGAGGGAAACTTATAAAGACCTGGTTAAGGATGAGTCCATTCCTGAGGAACTATTCTTTTCCTTTAAAGATTCTTCCCTGAGTTCTAAATCTCGCTCAGCTCGCTCCCCGGGGGAGAAAAAAACTATTCTCAATCCTATCCCTTTCACCAAGATGCAAGGAAGTGGCAATGACTTTATCGTCATTGACAACCGGGCCGGGCTTATCAAGAACAGGCCCGAATTTGCCAGAAGAGTATGCCCCAGAAAGACCGGTATCGGAGCAGATGGGGTTCTGCTTCTGGAAAAATCTGAGGTGGCTAATTTTAAAATGCGGATCTTCAATCCTGATGGCAGCGAGCCGGGAATGTGTGGAAATGGAGCTCGATGCATAGCTAGATTTGCCCACCTTAATAAAATCGGGGGGGGAAACTGTTCTTTTGAGACCTTATCGGGAAAAATTTTCTCCCAGGTAAAAAAAGATAGGGTTCGCATAAGGATGAAAGACCCTTCCAGGCCTCACTTAAACTTAGAGATAAACCTGGGGGATGGCTCCTATAAGGGCCATTTTCTGGATACGGGAGTACCTCACTTTGTTCTCTTTGTCCCGCAGGTAGAAAAGATTGATCTTCCCGAAATGGGATCCAGGATAAGATACCATGGAAAGTTTCAGCCAGAGGGCACCAATGTTGACTTTGCAGAAATAAAGGATGAGACCGTGAGGATGAGAACCTACGAAAGGGGGGTGGAGGCGGAGACTTTAAGTTGCGGTACTGGAGCAGTAGCTACAGCTATAGCGGCAAATCTAGTCTGCGCACTTAATTCTCCGGTGAAGGTAAAAACCCCCGGGGGAGATCTGAAAGTCTATTTTCAAAAATCAGGCACCCATAATTTTACTGAGGTTTTCCTGGAAGGTGAGGCAGAAATGGTATATGAGGGAAAATGGGAAGGGGAGGTTTGCTAATGTTTAAAGGATGTTATGTAGCCATAGTTACCCCTTTTAAAGGGGGAGAAGTAGATGAGGATAGTTTCCGCAAGCTCATCGGGTTTTGTCTGGAAAAGGGGGTGGATGGAATAGTTCCCTGTGGAACCACGGGAGAGTCACCTACCTTGTCCTTTGAGGAACATAAACGAGTGATAGAAATAACTGTGAAAGAGGTGAATCATCGAGTTCCGGTAATCGCCGGGACTGGTTCCAACAGCACTCGTGAAGCCGAGGAGTTAACTCAATTTGCCAGGCAGGCCGGCGCAGATGCTGCTCTGGTAATCACTCCCTATTACAATAAACCTACCTCTAAGGGTCTGGAAGCTCATTACC
>JBHIAL010000160.1:0-3884 GCA_046758525.1 bacterium | reverse complement strand
AATTTACAAAAAAGTGGGCAAGCTGATTCCTTGCCCACTGATAGAGCAATAACGGAGGCTCTAGATCCTAGAAGTCGGTCAAGTCGATTTCCAGCAAATATGGAAACTTAGTGATGTCCTTTCTTAAAAAGGTCAAGAAATCTATCTTCGTATTCCTCAAATATACCCCATTTATCCAGTTCAGCTTTTAGCTCAATTGCTTTGGATCTATCTTTGGCCGCCTGCTTGAAGAGGTTCTCAATTCTATCTTTTGCTGATTTGGGAATTTCACTGCCAGCTTTAAGATCTTTTTTCATCTCCTCAATTTCTTCGCTACTTATAGGCTTTTCTAATTTCTGGTGAGTCTTGATAAATTCATTAAGTCTTTCTTCGGTTTGTCTGGCAAGAAGGCTAATTTCTTCAATGTTAATTTCAATGCCTAACATCCTGGTTAAAATGGAAAGTACCGCCTGAGAGGATCTGGGATTTTCTATTTGAGTGGTATAATAAGGAATTTCCCCCAGGAGGCAAATACCTTCCATATCTCTTTGTTTGGCCACTCCTAATAAGAGTCCATTCATACCGCTGATGCTGCCCTCCTTCATCGGCGTTACCTCAAATTCTTTTAGGTATTCGGCTAGCTTTTTATTAGTAGCTACAGCCAGGACTCCCGGAGGTTGGGTGTGGTGAATAGGGGCCGGGGCTGCTGCTGCCGTATAAACTCTTTTGACTTCGAAGAGTTGGGCGACATCTAAAACTTTACTGGCAAAAACGAGTTCTTTGTCGGGCGGAGGCTGAGCTTCCCCCAGAAAGATGATTAAGTCACGGGGACCTTCTCTGTTCTTCCAGTAGAAGAATACGCTTTTCGGTAGTTGTGGCAAGATAATTTCATCCTTCCTTATCCACACATCCGTAAGGTAGAAGAAATCCTCTGGCTTTATCTCTGCCAGGAGAGTAGCTTTCAATTTCTTTTTCAGATAACTAGCCACTCCAGTTGCCACATACCCCATACCAGGCCATGCAGCCACCAGGCAGGGATTTTCAAGCTCAGGCTTTCGGTAAAACTTGATGTTCTTCATAGAAAAAATAACCGTATTGTCCAAAGTAAATTTCGAGGCAACCTTAATCTTATCATCATCGAGCCTCCTTGTCAAAGGGATTATGCTCTATTAATTTCTGTGAAATTGAATGACCTTGACCAGTACCAGGAAAGTATTGGTATGTAGAGGATTTATACGGGTGTCGTATACAGTGACCAAGGGGAAGAGTCCAGAGATTCTCTTGACTAATTTTATTTTTTAGTTATAATAAAATTGAACTTGTCTGACAATCTTACTAGATGAAGGGTTCTCTTAATATGTTTAAAAAAGTTGAAGCTAAAAAAGTATATATGGAGATAGTGGAGCAAATCAGAGACTTAATTAAAGAGGGTAAATTAAGGCCAGGAGATAAGCTTCCACCAGAGCATATCCTGGCAGAGAAGTTCGGGACTTCTCGTCCCTCGGTGAGGGAAGCTCTAAGTGCCCTGGAAATTTTGGGGATA
The DNA here is from genome assembly GCA_046758525.1 of bacterium. GTDB lineage: Bacteria > Aerophobota > Aerophobia > Aerophobales > AE-B3A > AE-B3B. Next base: position 2,362 of record JBHIAL010000160.1, on the reverse strand, counting down.
ATAGGAAGCAGAGGAGGAAAAGGCAACTTCATAAAGAACAGTTTCAAATCAGCTTTGTATGAGACAGGATTTAAGGAGCTGAGAGAAGAAGAAAGTCCCTTTGAGATTCTGGAGGCAAGAAAAGCAGTGGAAAGCAAAATTGCCGAAATTGCAGCTGAAAAGGCAACAGAAGGAGACATAGCTGCCATGCGGGGATCTTTAGGTAGAATGAGAAGCTATATTACCATTATTCCTAAAATCATGGAATATGACAGGGAATTTCACGTTAATATAGCAAAAGCAGCTCATAACGCCGTCCTTTTTTCAATAATAATTCACCTGACTGATGCATTAAAGGAGAGGCTCTGGACAAATTTAAAAGAGAAAAGCTGGAGCGTTCCTGGTCGTCCCGAAAAGTACATCCAGCAACATACTGAAATCCTCAACGCTATTGAGAAAAGAGATAGTAAAGAAGCTTCCAGAAAAATGCATGATCACTTAGCTGGGGTGGAAAAAGATCTTTTAAGTGAGTAAAGGAGATATTGAATAAGTGGGAAGAGTTAATATAACAAATGGGGCAGCGGTGTCTTTTAAACCAAAAGGAATTATACCTGCAATGGTAACACCGTTCGATAAGAATGATCAAATCAACGAGGTTGTATTAAGAAGGTTAATTAATTACCTCATAGATGGGGGAGTGCATGGTTTATTCCCTATAGGAAGCCAGGGAGAATTCTATGCACTCACAAAGGAAGAAAAAAAGAGAATAACAGAGATCGTCGTCGACGAGGTTAATAAAAGAGTTCCGGTTTACATTGGGACGGGTGCCATAACTACAAAAGAAGCCGTTTCCTTAACCAAAATGGCTCAGAAAACCGGAGCTGATGCCGTTTCTGTGATCACACCTTGCTTCATTTCTCCTTCCGAAATTGAGCTTTACGAGCATTACACTATCATTGCTAAATCTACGAACCTACCGGTTCTTCTTTATAATAACCCTGGTAGAACTGGCATAAATCTATCGGCAGACCTGGTAAAGAAGCTCTCCAGTATAGAAAATATAGTGGGAATTAAAGACAGCAGTGGGGATTTGACTCTAACTGTCGAGTATATTCGTAATACAGATTCAGATTTTTCGGTAATAGCTGGGCGGGATACCCTTATTTATGGAACATTGGCATACGGAGGAAAGGGTGCAATTGCTGCTACAGCTAATGTCGTACCAAAATTAGTGGTAGAGATTTATGAGGCATTTATTAAAGGAGATCTAGAGCGAGCAAAAAAAACACAGCTTCGATTAGCTCCACTCAGAATAGCCTTCGGATTAGGTTCTTTTCCAGTCGTCATTAAAGACGCCTTGAACCTAATTGGAATAAATGTTGGTTTTGCAAGAGAACCAATCAAGTCACTACCCCAGGCTAAAAAGGAGGAATTAAAAAGAGTACTCCAGCAACTAAATCTTCCATAGCTATTTATGAAATTTTGAAAAGCGAGGCAAAAATTTCTGTGAATAATATGAGAATAAAAAGCAATGAGGTAGAAGAGCTTTACCTTTCTGTGCTTGGGCAAATAGGCGTACCAAAGAAAGAAATAGAAGTAGTTGCCGACGCTGCAGTTTTTGCCAGTTTGCGAGGCATTGATACTCATGGATTTATTCCTGTATTGATAAGAGCCGTTAGAGAAATTAAGGCAGGAGTTGTAAAGCCAAATGCTAATATCCAAATCTTGAAAGAGGACAAAAATGGAGTTCTAATAGATGCAAATATGAGCCTGGGGCCTGTTTCAGGACGGGAGGCTATGGAGTTAGCGATTGAGAAAGCGCAAGAAGGATCCGTTGCCATTGTGGTGGTTCGTAATTGTAACCATTTTGGAGCAGCTTCGTATTATGCGGCAAGAGCTTTAGAAAAAGATATGATAGGTGTAGTTTTCTGCAATGCTTCCCCCACCATTGTTCCCTTCGGTGGTCGTGAAGGGGTACATGGCACCAATCCTATGAGTTTCGCCATCCCTGCGGGAAAATATAATCCTATAATTCTGGATATTTCAACTAGTGCAGTTGCCAGAGGGAAAGTTCTCGAAGCTCTGAGGAAGGGCGAGAAAATACCCAAGGGGTGGGCATTAGATAAAAATGGAAATTCAACAACTGATCCTAAAGCGGCTCTAGAAGGGATTATTTTACCGATGGGTGGCCATAAGGGATATGGATTAGGCTTGGTAGTAGATGTATTCACTGCTGCCTTGGCAGGATCCCTAATTGCAAAGGAAATTCCACCTTACTGGGATTTGACCACCCTTTATGGTGCAAGTTATTTCATGATGGCTATCAACGTAGAAAGTTTTGCGGGAGTTGAACAATTTAAACACAAAGTTGATCGCTTAATTA
>JBHIAL010000159.1:0-3906 GCA_046758525.1 bacterium | reverse complement strand
TTAAAATAGGTAGGACATTCAAGGGTAATTAAGGAGCTTGAGGAACTCCTTCAAGCTGTTAGAAGAAAATCTACAAGGGGAGCTCTCAGCGATGAAATATCAACAATTCTTAAGGGAGTTAGAGCAGAGAAGGATTGCTCCGGCTTATCTTTTTGAGGGAGAAGAGGATTATTTGAAGGAAGAAGCTCTAAAAAAGCTTAAAGAGAGAATAATCCTTCCCGATTATGAGGATTTCAACTACGAGAAGCTTTCTGCTTTTAATGTACCTGCTACCCAGATTGTAGAGTCAGTCTCTACGCTCCCCTTTAAAGGAAAGCATCGTCTGGTAGTAGTGGATGCGGTAGACAAATGGTCAGAAAAGGATCAAAGAATCCTGGCCAGCTATTTAAAAAACCCGGTAAAGAGCAGCTGCCTGGTTTGCCTGGGGGGGAAATTTGACCGAAGAAGAAAGCTATACCAGGAATTTCAAAAAAATGGTAAGATCGTCTCTTTTTATCCCTTATGGGATGAGGAGATCGTAGATTGGATTCAAGAGAGGATTAAAAAAGGGGGAAAAGAAATTAAGCCGGAGGCCTTGTTCTATCTTAAAGAAAGGATAGGAAATGACCTTCAAAGCTTAAGCCAGGAGATAGAGAAGCTGATTATCTTTACCCATCCGGCACGAATAATACAGAAAGAAGACGTAGAAAAAGTTGTGGGAGAAGGAAAGGGGCTGGGTGTATTTGACTTGACTCATGCCGTAAGAGAAAAAGATCTTGCCAGAGCTCTTCCCATCCTCTCTCAGCTTCTGGAAAGAGGAGAAGCACCTTTAAGGATCCATTCCCTGATTGTCCATGAGATACGCAGATTACTCAGAATTAAACAGAAAGAAGGCCGGCTTTCTCCTCAAGAGGCATGCTTTATTGTCTTTGGACCCAGAAACTATTATCCTCAATTTTATACTAACCTCGCCAACCATTATCTTCAGGCGGCTAAGAGGTTTAGCCTCTCCGAGTTAATCACTGGCTATGAAGATTTAGTTGAGGCGGAGGCATCAATCAAAACCGGAAGGGAAGAGCCAGAGGTAGTGATCCAGAGAATGGTGGTGAGTCTTCTGGTTGCTCGATGAGGCTTGAAGACCAATTTTGTAGTTGGAGGCTTACTTTGCCTGCAACTTGGCCGCCTCTACAGTATTTTTGAGCAACATGGCGGTAGTCACTGGGCCAACTCCTCCCGGAACCGGGGTTATAAAGGAAGCCCTTTCTTTAGCTACCTCGAATTCTACATCTCCCACAATTTTCCCTTCCACTCTATTGATCCCCACATCAATAACTATAGCTCTTTCCTTCACCCATTCCCCTTTAATTAAGTTAGCTTTTCCCACGGCTACAATAAGGATCTCGGCCTTTCTGACATATTCGGGGAGAGTTCCCCTTTCTCCCGTGGCAATATGGCAGACACTGGTGGTGACAAATTTGTCTAACAAGAGAAGAGCGGCTGGTTTACCCACAATATCGCTATGTCCCACCATGACGGCCTCTTTACCATAGAGCTTTACTCCGGTTGACTTGATTAACTCCATCACAGCCATAGCGGTGCAAGGTCCCAGGATTGGTCTGGCATAGACTACCATTCCCATGTTGGCCGGAGATACTCCTTCGGCATCTTTTTGGGGGCTGATCATCCTTTGCAGCATGCGTCCGTCCATATGAGAAGGTAGAGGCATCTGCAAGATTATCCCACTCACCTTTTTGTCCCCGTTGAGGTGGTCAATGAAATCCTCTAGTTCCTTCTGAGACACACCCTCTTTAAACTGGTGCAGGTTATACTCAATCCCTATTTTTTCACAGGACTTTTTCTGGGAACGAACATAAACTTTGGTTCCCGGATCCTCTCCAACTTGAATTGAGGATAGGGAAGGACTAACACCCTTTTCCTTTAGCATCTTAATTTCTCGGGCTAATTTTTCCTTTATTCGGTCAGCAATTTTATTTCCATCTATAAGAGTTGCTGCCATCTTAACCTCCTTATTAATTCAATACTAAAATAATCCCACGGTATTTCCCTTCTCATCAATATCCACGTCAACCGCGGCGGGTCGGGAGGGAAGCCCAGGCATAGTAGGAAAGACACCACAGAGAGGATAGAGAAAACCGGCTCCCACCGAGGCCCTGATATCTCTAACCGCCAGATCATAATTCTTGGGTACCCCCTTCCACTCCGGATTATGAGAAAGGGAAAGATGGGTCTTAGCCATGTTAATGCAAAGCTTGTCAAATCCCAGATCGGTATAGAGCTTGATCCTCTGATTAGCCAGAGGAGCGTAATCTACCCCGTCAGCTCCGTAGATTTTCGTAACTATAGTTTCGATCTTTTCTTTGATGGACACATCATCAGGATAAAGAAAGTGGAAATTATTGGGCTTTTCACAAGCGGCCACCACTGCCTCAGCTAGTTCAGTGCCTCCATCCCCACCTTTGGCCCAAACATCAACCGGAACTGCATCATCTGCACCGGCTTCCAGCGCCTTTTGGCGTACCAGGTCTATCTCAGCGGGAGTATCCGAAGTAAATCTATTAACAGCCACTATGGCAGGAATACCAAAGGTTTTTACAATTTCTATATTTTTGGCCAGGTTCTGGCAGCCCTTTTCTAGAGCCGGTAGATTCTCAGTCTCGGCAAGCTTCTTTATCGTCTCATATTTTTGTCCGGGCCGAAGTATAAAAGCCCCCCCATGCATCTTTAGTGCCCTGATAGAGGCCACCACAACCGCAGCATTCAGCTTTAATCTACTCTGGCGACAGGTAACGTTGACAATTTTTTCAAAACCGCAATCGGCTCCAAAGCCGCTCTCGGTCACCACATAATCGGCAAGCTTTAAGGCTACCATGTCGGCTAATGCTGAGTTATTTCCATGTGCCACATTGGCAAAGGGACCGGCATGGCAGATGGCAGGAGTATTTTCTGTGGTTTGCACCAGGTTTGGCTTGATAGCATCCTTCATTAGGACTGTCATAGCCCCGGCCATTTGAAGGTCTTCAGCCGTCACTGGCTTGCCATCATAGGTATAGCCAATAACTACTCTGCCTAATCTCTTTCTTAAGTCGTGGAGTCCGGTGGTCAAGGCAAGAATGGCCATGGTCTCGGTAGCTACGGTAATGTCATAACCAGTTTCTCGGGGGTAACCATTGGCTCGACCTCCCAGCCCCACTACGATACTCCTTAATGCACGAGCATTTACGTCAACACAATACCTCCAGGTAACATTATGAGGATCGATATTTAAGGGATTGTGGTGGAGGATTCTTTCATCTATGCGAGCCGCTAAGAGATTATGGGCCGTATCTACGGCATGGATATCCCCGGTAAAATGAAGATTGATATTTTCCATGGGTAGGAATTGAGAATACCCCCCACCACATGCTCCTCCTTTGATCCCAAAAGTAGGGCCTTTTGAGGACTCACGGAAGGCATTACACACCTTTTTCCCTATCCTGGCCAGAGCCTGCCCCAATCCACAAGCAACCACCGTTTTTCCTTCTCCTAGAGGGGTAGGAGTGATGGCGGTAACGGTAATGAATTTACCATTGGGCTTGTCCTTCAACCTCTCCAATACCTCAAGAGAGATTTTAGCCATGTACCTTCCGTAAAGCTCGATTTCGTCCTCTTTAAGACCCAGTTGTTCGGCAATTTCTACGATTGGCTTCATCTTTGTTCGTTGGGCGATTTCCAGATCTGACAACATAGGCAACCCTCCTTTTTTTATTTTTTTGGTCCCCTTATAAAGCTTATTGCTTCGGCTCGAGTGGCTGGATTTTCCCGGAATATTCCTCTCACCACTGAGGTAACGGTGGTTGTTCCAGGTTTTTTTATTCCTCGAATGGACATACAAAGATGCTCAGCCTCTATCATTACCAGAACTCCTCT
>JBHIAL010000158.1:0-3910 GCA_046758525.1 bacterium | reverse complement strand
TGAGGAAGATCATGGCCTACAAGGTTTATAAAAGTCGGTTTCCCTTAAGAAAACTTAACCAAAAGAAGATATTCAAAAGAAGATCATTACACAGGACTTTTCAGCCTAGAGCTGCCGGTAGAAGAGAGAAAGGAATTTCCCGAAGAAAAATATAGAAAGATGTGGAGCAGTTTACCAAATGAAAATTGAGCTGGTGAGAGTTACTCATAAGAGGACCCGACCCTGGCAAGTATTCCTGCGAACCTTGACTTTACCAGTTCTAGCTGCCCTGACTCCTTCGAGCATTGAGGTTAAAATAACCGATGAGAGAACAGAGTTGATAGATTACGAAAGTGACGCTGATCTTATCGGTCTCACTTATTTAACCGCTGATGCATGTAGAGCCTATAGAATTGCTGATGAGTTCATGAAAAGAGGTAAATTCGTGGTAATGGGAGGCCCCCATGCTTCTGTTCTTCCTGAGGAAGCTATCCGTCATGCAGATAGTGTGGTGATCGGAGAAGCAGAGCCGGTTTGGAAGGATTTACTTCGCGATTTTCAAAAAGGATCGCCAGAGAAATTCTATCAATCAAAAACTCCCGTGAAGATGGAAGACTTTCCTCTTCCTCGAAGGAATCTGGTGAAATGCAAAGGACTTACCACCATCGAGATGGTTGAAACCAGTCGAGGCTGCCCTTTTAATTGCGATTTTTGTTATATGCCTACTCTTTTCGGCAGGAGTTATCGTTTAAGACCGATTGAAGATGTAATAAAAGAAACAAAAACTCTGAAGAAAGATCACCTCGCTTTTGCTGATGACAACCTGGTAGGAAACCCGGATTATGCCAAAAATTTATTCAAGAAGTTAATTCCTCTGCGGAAGAAGTGGTTTGGCAATTTCTCTTTAGCCAGAGTCAATGACACCCAGCTCTTAAAACTGGCTGCTCAAAGTGGATGTATACGGATGGGTTTGGGGTTTGAGTCCGTGTCCCAGAAAAGTTTAAACGGAGTAAATAAGAGCTTCAACAAGGTGAAAAGATATGAAGAAATCATCAAGAAGATACACGATCAGGGAATCACCATAATTGGATACTTCATGTTTGGATTTGATAAGGATGATGTCTCTATTTTTCCCCGAACGGTAGAGTTTATTGAGAAAAGTCTAATCGACCGACCCATATTTTTTATTCTTACACCCATTCCCCAGACCAGACTCTATCAAAGACTTCTCTTCGAGGGAAGAATTCTTGATACCAATTGGTCTCACGGAGATGGGACTCATGTGATGTTTCATCCCAAATTGATGACGGAAGAGCAACTGGAGGAAGGCCATAGATGGGTCATAAAACAGGTTTACTCTCTTTCTTCCATTACGAGGCGATGGCTTGAATCCTGCAGGTATGCTAATCCTTTTTATAGCCTTGTTTTGAATCTTTCCGCAAAAGTGGAGGCGGCCAAAAAAGACTAATCATTAGGAAAACATCAAAGGCAAAGGTAAAACACCATGGCAGTAAATGATTCAGTAGCCAAAAAGTTGGAAGAAATGCGAGGTCAGCGATTTGGGATAAGAATTCTGAACTCAATGGGTATGGCTGTAGTTGTCCTCGATGCAAACTTTAACATAACTTGGGCCAATACTGCGTATCGAAAACTCCAAGAAAAACCGGAGGATAAGATAATAGGGAAAAAATGTTATGAAGTCAGTTTTGCTCACCATGAGCCATGTTCTGAAAAGGCTTGTGCTGTAAGAAGAACTCTGAGAACAAAAGAGAACTCTAAAGGCCTAAAAATCCTTAAGAAAGGACGAGAAGAAAAATATCTGGATGTTTATTCCTTTCCTTTATTCGCACCTCAGGGTGAGCTTAGCTATGTGGTTGAAGTGATCCAAGACAACACCCAATTGTACAAATTGGTTGAATTATCAGAAAAATTAACCGCATTCGCATCACACGAATTAAAAACCCCCTTAGCTACCATACATCAACTGGCAACTATTTTGAGACAGATCGATTTATCCCCTGGAAAAAGACAGGATTTGTTTGATAGGATAATTAGCAGGAGCCAGCATGGATTAAAAACAGTGGGAAACTTTTTGGTTTATTCAAAGATAAAAGCTGGGGAATTACAAATAGTTCCTAAAAGAGTAAATTTTTATTATGAGGTGGTGAATAGAGTCTTGGATTTTCAAAGAGGATACACGCAAAAAAAAGAAACAGGTTTTAGGTGCGATATTCCCAAAGATCTAGAAGTTATTTGCGATCCGGATTATGTCGAAATTATCTATAATAATCTCATAACTAACGCCATAAAATATAGACCAGAAAATAAAGAGATATTCCTTGGCTATCGGGATAGGAAAGACGAGTATCATTATTTTAATGTAGCTAATGTTGGTGAAGTAATTGCTGAAGAGGATAGAGAGACTATTTTCAAAAAATTCATAACAACTCGCAAAGACGGTACTGGAATAGGCCTGGACGTGGCCCGAGAATTGGTAAAAAAACATGGGGGGAGAATTTGGGTCGAGTCATGCTATTTTATCTCGGGAAAGTACCTATTTGAAGATCAGGTTAGGGAAGGAGAAAAGGAGAGGTCCGAAAAGGGTAACAATTTCGTGTTCACCATCCACAAAAATTTAAAAGAGGTCTAGCATGATCTGAGTATCTTTAATCTTTGGGGGTCTTTGGAAAAAAATGTGAGTGAACAAGAAAACAATCGTCTCTTCTTAGGAATGTGGGTTGAGGAGGTTGATTATGGAGTTAAAAATAGTTAGGATGGAAGTACCTGCTGATACCAATATCATTATCGGGCAAACTCACTTCATCAAGACAATAGAAGACCTTTACGAAACCGTGCTAAGCTCGGTTCCGGAAGTAGAGTTTGGCCTTGCCTTCTGTGAAGCCTCGGGTCCCTGTTTGGTAAGAGCAGAAGGAAATGATGAGGAGCTAAAGTCTGCAGCCATCAAGAATGCCAGTGCTATAGGAGCCGGACACACCTTCGTGGTGCTACTAAAAAAAGCTTTCCCCATTAATGTACTCAACGGGATTAAGGATTGCCCTGAGGTTTGCTCCATATTCTGCGCCACCGCAAATCCAGTCGAAGTAGTGATAGCCGAGACAGAACAAGGTCAGGGAGTCATGGGAGTTATCGATGGATTTCACTTAAAAGGAGTTGAAAAAGAAGCCGAGGTTAAAGCACGTAAGGAATTTTTAAGAAATAGAGGATATAAACTCTAAACAAGATGCCTTCTTTTAAAAAGAAATTCTTTTCTTGGCAAAACAGAACAGTCTTTCAGATGTTGCTCATCCCTATCATCTTTTTTGTGATTTTTAGCCTCCTCCCGCTCACTCTGCTTTATTTTTCCTCTCCCGGCTCCAAGGAGAGTCTTCCGTCCAAGGGAGGGATTGATCACTCAACCAAATCCGTAAAAATTGGCGACTTCGCTTTGACTATCAATTCCATAAAGATATCAAGGGAATTGATTAAAGATAGTTTATCAATAAAGGCAAGAAAAGGTTATGCATTTGCTCTGATAAACCTATCATTTGAGAATGTTGCCACCGATGTAAAGAGCTGCCGCCCCCAACTATTCCTAAAGGATGAGGAAAACTATGTATACCCTGAGCACCGATCTTGGGAGATTCCAAGACCATTCCTCTTCAGCGTATACCCGAAAGAAAAAAGAACAGGAAGTTACTTATTCCAAATCAAGAAGAATAGATATCCAGTTGAACTCATCATTTCTTCACTAGACTCAACAACCGGATCTTTGGGAAGAACTATTGAATTAAACAAGAACCTTATCGAACATACCTCTGTCTTCACATTCAAGTAAACTATCCGGACATATGTCCTAAACAGAAAGTATTATTATTTAGGAGATTTATACGCGTATCGAGGGACTTTCCCCAAAGGAGCCTTATATCAGCCA
>JBHIAL010000157.1:0-3912 GCA_046758525.1 bacterium | reverse complement strand
CGAGCTACTGTATGGTAAATTTAATCCGGCTGCCGAAAATGTAGTAATAAAGATTCCCATAAATACGCGCATAAATGAATCAGAGGGAATAGACTATGAGGGCTTAAAGACTACAAAAAAGCTAAGCCAAAAGGGCATCCCTATAAATGTAACTCTCATAATGACTCCAGAACAGGCACTTTTAGCAGCCAAGGCTGGAGCTAGCTATGCCAGTCCTTTTGCCGGAAGAATAGATGATTACATAAGAAAAAAATCAGGCATAGAATTTGGTAAGGGTGACTATTTCGACTTCGATTTAATGAAGAAAATTGGTAAGCAAAGGCTTGATAAACGCCTAAAAAATTCAGGGAGTAAGCCTGTAGGACCTCTTTATCTTGACCAGGAGACAAAAAACAGCATTGGCTTTGGCCAGGATAATGGAATAGAGAGTGGGGTAGATCTGGTCAAAAGCATCATGAAAATCTATAGAAATTATGAGATAAAGACAGAAGTAATCGCTGCCAGTATTCGGAATGCAAGACAAATCAGGCAGATGGCGGAAGCAGGAGCACATATCGCTACCATACCCTTCCCTGTAATTAGAGGTATGCTCCAACATCCCAAGACTGTGGAAGGAATTAAGAACTTTTCCGCTGATGTGGTGCCAGAGTATCGGGAGCTGTTTCAAAGCTAGAGGGAAGAAATAAGGGGGTGAGAGAGGAGGAAAAATGATCTGGAATAAAGAATACGAGTGTATGGATAGAAAGAATTTACAGGATCTTCAACTAAAAAGATTGAAAGAGGTTGCTCACCGCGTTTTTGAGCGCCTACCTTTTTATAAAAGAAAATTTGAGGAAAATCAGGTTCACCCAGATGAGATAAAATCACTAGAGGACATAAGAAAGCTTCCTTTCACCAGTAAGTCAGATCTAAGAGAGGGCTATCCTTTTGGCCTATTTACTGCCCCCTTAGAGAAAATAGTGGAATTCCACATCTCTTCCGGTACCACCGGAAAACCGGTAGTCAATGGATACACTAGAAAAGATATCCAGATTTGGGCAGAAGTTATGGCTAGAGCCTTGAGCTGTGCTGGAACTACCTCGAGAGACGTAGTTCATAATGCTTATGGTTACGGTCTTTTCACCGGGGGACTGGGAATCCATTATGGAGCTCAGCTCATTGGCGCAGAAACCATTCCTATCTCTGGTGGACAAACGAAGCGCCAAATCATGATAATGCAGGACTTTAAGTCCACAGTTCTAACCTGCACTCCTTCTTATGCCTTGCACCTAGCCGAAGTGGCAGAAGAGATGGGAGTTAACCCCAGGGATCTATCCCTCAGAGTAGGGGTACTGGGGGCGGAGACCTGGTCAGAGAGCATGCGGCAAGAAATCGAATCTCGATTGGGTATAGATGCTCTGGATATTTATGGATTAACCGAGATTATCGGACCAGGAGTGGCTCAAGAGTGTGAGATAAAAGAGGGTATGCATCTTTTTGAAGATCACTTCCTGCCTGAAATAATTGATCCCCAAACGGGAAAAGTTTTAAAGGGAAGAGAGGAAGGAGAACTGGTTTTAACTACCTTAACTAGAGAAGGAACCTCTTTAGTAAGATACAGAACTGGCGATATAACCCACATAAATTATCAGCCCTGTGAGTGTGGAAGAACTTTGGCTAGAATTGGTAAGATCAAAGGTAGAGCAGACGATATGCTCATCATAAGAGGGGTAAACCTTTTTCCTTCTCAGATAGAGAATATATTAGTCCAGATAGACGAAGCCGAGCCGCATTATCAATTAATTTTGGAAAGAAGAAAGGGATTAGATGAATTGACGGTGGAGCTGGAGACCTCTCCTCATATTTTCTTTGATGAGGTAAGAAGATTGGAGGAGATCGAGGCCAGAATCGAAAGAGAAATTGAAGATGCGCTGGGCCTCAGAATAGGAGTGAGACTGGTTGAGCCAAGGACGATTCAAAGAAGTATGGGTAAAGCAAAACGGGTAATAGATAAGAGAAAGTTGAAATAGGAGGCTAAGATGGCCGTAAGGCAAATCTCGGTATTCCTGGAAAATAAGATAGGTCGATTAGCTGAAATTACTCAGATTTTAGGAGACAAAGAAATCAATATCCGGGCCTTAGCTATTGCCGATACCACCGAATTTGGAATCTTGCGAATGATAGTTGACAGACCTCAAAAAGCCTACGAAGCTTTGGAGGAAAGAGGATTCACCGTATCCCAAACAGAGGTGGTAGTGGTGGAAGTTGAAGATAAACCGGGCGGCCTGGCACAAGTTATGGCTATTTTGGGAAAAAAAGGTATCAATGTAGAATACCTCTATGCTTTCGTAGCTCTCAAAGGCAGGAGTGCTCTGGTGGTCTTGAAAATCGAAAAACTAAAAGACACAGTAGACTTGCTGCAGGCGCAGAAGGTAAAAATCCTTTCTGCGGAGGAGATTAGTAGGTTATAATGTTATCTATACTCGAACAAGATATCGAACGGCTGGCAAGACATACCGCTATCCTAAAATTTGTCATCCTTCATGGACCAATTGGCATCATAAAACTTTCTGAACTTAGTGGATTTCTCCAGCACCGGGTTAGATATTCTCTGAGAGTCCTAGAACAGCGCAGCCTGATAAAACCTTCACCTCAGGGAGCGGTAGCAACTCCCAAGGGTAAAGAGTTTATGAAAACTTTAGGGGAAAAGGTTGAAAATTTAAGAAAGAAACTGCTTTACTTAGGAGATTTTGACAAATTTTTTAATTAGATTATCATTGTCAATTGTTACCATGAGTCTAGATAGCATGTATAAAGGAAAGGAGGGAGGAAAATGACAAGGAAAGGAAAGGTAGTAGTGGGTGCAGTGGTAGCAATAGTTATCGTCCTATTGCTAGTCGGACCGCTGTCAATCTGGCGTTGGGTGCCAATGCTCCGAAAACCACTGGTGGCTTACAAGGTGGGGGCTATATTCGCCGTAACTGGTCCGGCGGCTTGGTTAGGAACCCCGGAGCGAAACACTGCTAAAATGATCGAGGAACAGGTAAACGCCGCTGGAGGCATCAACGGGCATCCGTTGGAGGTTATCATTGAGGACACGGTGGGTGATGCAACCAGGACGGTGACGGCGGCCAAAAAACTCATTACCAAGGACGAGGTACTGGCAATAGTTGGTCCTTCCCGAAGTGGTACCACCATGGCGGTAATCCCCATAGTGGAAGAGGCTAAGGTTCCACTTGTTTCCTGTGCGGCTGCCGAAGCCATTGTAGTACCGGTTAAGAGCTGGGTATTCAAGACCCCTCAGAAGGACAGCCATGCTGCGGTGAGGATCTACGAAACCATGAAGGAACAGGGGATATCAAAGATAGCCATTATCACAGGGACAACCGGTTTTGGTGATCAGGGTCGAAAACAACTCAAAAAACTTGCCCCTGAATTTGGGATCGAAATCGTAGCTGATGAGACTTACGGGCCCCAAGATACCGATATGACTGCCCAACTGACAAAAATCAAAGCGGCCGAAGCCCAGGCTGTAGTTAACTGGTCCATAGTGCCGGGACAGGTAATCGTAGCTAAAAACATGCGACAGTTGGGAATGAAGATTCCTCTTTTTCAGAGTCATGGATTTGGTAATATCAAGTATGCTCAGACAGCGGGAGAAGCGGGTGAGGGAATAATCTTCCCCGCTGGAAGACTGCTTGTTGTGGACACTCTCTCTGACGACCATCCCCAAAAAGAAGTTTTAGCTCGGTACAAAAAAGAATACGAAGCTAAGTATAACGAGGATGTCAGTACCTTTGGAGGACATGCCTGGGATGGACTGCAGCTAGTAATTGCGGCATTAAGAGAGGTAGGGCCGGATCGGGAAAAAATCAGGGATTACCTTGAAAATACTAAAAATTTTGTGGGTACGGGAGGAATATTTAATTTCTC
>JBHIAL010000156.1:0-3961 GCA_046758525.1 bacterium | reverse complement strand
ATTAGCAACTCGACGCGTTCTCGAATAGGACTTATGAGTAGTGGTAATAATAAGGCTTTGGCACAGTGTCCGATGTCCGGACATCCCTCCTTGTATGGCGGGCTGGAGTTAAGGCAGGGCTCTTCTTCTCAAATCTCTTTGTTCAGTTGGGGCTTTGTTCGAAGTTCCTTTTTCTGAGCTTGTAGCTTCTTTTGCTCAAGCATTCTCTCCTTGGCTCGTCTAGACCTCCTACGCTTTGTCCTTCGAATTCTCTGGCGGCGCATCTCTTCTTCACTTTTCCTTCCCAGTACATCGTTCTTGATCTTTCGCACCAGTTCTCGCCTGGCGAGGAAGCGGTTGAGGCCTTGAGATCGAGCTTTTTGCATTTTTACCTCAAATCCGGTGGGAACGTGCTTGAGATAAACACATGTAGCTACTTTATTAACATTTTGCCCACCAGGGCCTCCAGAGTGAATGAATTTCTCAATCAAATCGTCTTCACGCACATTGAACTTTCGCATGTCCTCTTCCAAAGCTTTTTCTTTCACTTCGCGAACCCCAAACTTCAGCATTTGTCTGTACCAGGATAGTTTTTCACATAATAGCATCATTTCCTGGGGGCGTCGCCATAGTTATCGAAGCTAAGGTCAGTCTTTGAGGTGATAAAGTCGTCAGCGTGGACAGGTCCGGACCTGTAAGAGCACTGTTCGTAGATCTTGTGATTGATAGCGAGCTTCACTCTTTCCTGGGAAATCATATCTTCTCCTCATCTTTTTTATTATGATTACCCTAATTATTCATTATTATAGTTGAAACTTCTTCCTCTGTTGTTTCGCTTATTTTTAAGTCTGCAATCTTTTTCCCATGACTCAATATGGCTAATCTGTCAGCAATAGAAAAAACATGATGTATATTATGGCTAATAAATATTACTGCAGAACCGGTCTCCCTCAACCTTACCATAAGCTCCAATATTTTCTTCGTTTCTTTAAGTGACATTGCTGCCGTCGGCTCATCCATAATAACAAGTTTTGCCTTAAAATATGTTGCTCTTCCAATCGAAACTGACTGTTTTTCTCCTCCTGAAAGATTTCTTACGATATCTTCTACAGAATCAACGTGAATTCCAATATTTTCTAAAGCTTTTTCTGCTTCACGAATCATTTTCTGTTTATTGAGATAGGGGATGAATCCTACCAGTAATCTCTTTGGTTCTCGTCCCATAAAGATATTTCTGTGTATCTCCAAATCATCAACGAGAGCAAGATCTTGATGGGTGGTCTCAATACCAGCATCTATCGCATCTTTTGGAGAAGAAAAGTTTATTTTTTTTCCATCGAAATATATAACTCCTTTTGCAGGAGGATAGAGCCCTGAGAGTATTTTAATTAAAGTGCTTTTCCCAGCACCATTATCACCCACCAGACCAACAATCTCACGAGGTTTGACAGAAAAATAGACATCATCCAGTGCCATAATCTTTCCAAAATACTTACTTATGCCTTCCATATATACGAGATTATCAACGCTAACTTTATTTTGCATATTCATTTTCACCCCTTCCTTCCTGAACGATCTTATTTTACATACTTGTTTTACCTTCTTCTTTTAGAGATAAATGTATTTATAATAACAGCAGCGATGAGTATGCCTCCCAGAAAACCGTTTTGCCAGTAAACTGATACGCCCAGCAATACTATACCATTTTTGATCATACCGGTGATAAGAACTCCGAGAGCGGTTCCGATGATAGTCCCAAACCCCCCAAACAGGGAAGTTCCACCGATAACACTCGCTGCGATAGCTTGGAGCTCAAAACCTCTCCCATTGAGAGGAGCAACAGACCCAAGCCTGAAACATTGTACAAGCCCTGCAAAAGCTGCTAGAAAAGATACAAACATAAATGTTATGATTTTAACCCTTGTTGTCTTTATTCCAGCTGCGATTGCAGCTTCTTTATTTCCACCTGTTGCACGTATTTTGTTACCAAAAGCTGTGTGTTCAAGAATATAATAGCTTATTCCAATGAAAAATAAAAACCAGATTATTGCTACCGGAAAGAACTCGCCTATAGTTCCACCGATTACATCGGAAATAACGGCCTGCGAACGGATCTTAATCGGCATCCCTCCTACCATAACAAGAACTACTGCTCTATAGATCAGCATAGTGCCAAGGGTTGTAATAAATGAAGGAATACCAGCTTTTGTAGTAACAAAACCATTAATAAAGCCCAAAACTAATGCAAACATTAAACCTACCATAACCGCAAATATTATCGGTACATTAAAGTTTGAATACAGGATTGCAGTTACCATTGGGGATAGGGCGTATGTCGAGCCTATGGAAAGGTCAAACTCTCCCGCGATCATTAAGAGAGTTACCCCAGCAGCCATAATTCCAAGCTCGCTTGCCATTCTTATTGTAATTAATAGATTGTAAGGGGACAGAAAATTACTATTTGCAATAGAAAATACAACCGCAAGAGCTATTGCTGCAATTAAAACTCCAAGTGCTCTCATCTTAAAACTCTTCTTCAATTTTAAAGCAGCCACCTATATTCTCCCCTCATTCCTAAAATTTTAATGCCTGGGAGCCTATAAGGCTCCCAGGCACCCTCAGAAATTACGCCTTTACTATCCTTTACCTGTATCCGGCTTCAGCCAAGTCAACAACTTGGTCAATATCATCTTTACCTACCACAGCAACCCCTGTATTTATGTCTGTTGGAGAAAGACCAAACTCCTTGTACAGATAGAGTAACATCACGGTCTGGAATCCCTGAAGATAAGGCTGTTGGTCAATTGTGAATTTAACATAACCCTCTTTTATCATTTGATTATGGTCGGGGGTGAGGTCAAAACCTGCAAGGAGGAGTTCTCCAGGTTCCATACCCAGTTCCTTCATTGCCATCCCTGCGAATGCGGTCGCGAACTCACTAGCTGCAATAATTTTAAGATTTGGATGAGATCTGATATACGATTTCATCATATCAACGGCTGTTGATGGATCAGCGAGCGGTGCACTGAATCTCTCATGCGGTATCCCACGCTCATCAAGTATGTCTTCAATACCGTCACACCTTTCTTCAAGTGCAGCGTTGCCAGGTTCACCAATTAACACTACCGCTTCAGCATTTGCTGGAATTTCCTCGTCTTTTAATAACTCTCTGCCGAGAACATTTCCGGCAATGGTAAAGCTCTGTCCAACAAAAGCCATCCTTTCATTTGGGGTGTAGGGATCATCAATATTGAAGGCAACTACAGGTATTCCCCGTTTCATTGCTCTGGCAATTGGCTTGTCCAAAGCCTCTGCATCAGAGATGGCAACACCGATTCCGTCAAATCCCTGGGCGATAGCAGTTTCAAGGTAATCGACTTCCCTCTCAACACTGAACTCCTCGGGTCCCATAAATTGTACTTCAACTCCCAGTAATTCTCCAGCCTCTTCAGCGCCTTTTATCACCGGAATCCAGAATGGTGTTCCCGCAACATGAACTACCAAAGCAAATTTGTATGCTGCAAGTGCACTTCCTGTGGAAACGGCTAACAGCATAACAAGAACAACAAACAAAGTTACTGCTTTTTTATACATTATCACACTCCTCCTTTGAAATCTAATTGTCTTTAATAACCTCTACTTTCAGCAAATCTTATTTCTCTGAATAATGGTTATAAAAGACACGGTTCATTTTTTCGTGGAAAGCTTCCCTTTGTCCTATTACTTACTTTTTCACCTCCTTCTAGGACTATTTCTTTTGGCTTTTTTCTTTTTTTGTTTATTTTTTTCGAGGAGAAGCTTTCTTGCACCAAACTCTAGAAAATATTATAGAGTTACTTTTTTGCTCCAGCAGTTGTCGGTAAATTACCCAGGAGTAACATACTGAAATTCAGAAAGTCTCATTGTAAATAAGCCAATTTCTCCAGGAGAGTTTGATAAAATCATTTACATTATAGAAAAATATTTTTGTCTGGTCAACCGC
>JBHIAL010000155.1:0-3969 GCA_046758525.1 bacterium | reverse complement strand
GGGCATCCTCCATTGTTTCTCCAGTAGTAGGCAGTATAACTCGTAAAAGTTCTTGCCCCCTAACCTCGTAAACATTCCTGTCCCTTGACAGTAGATCTTGTAAGATCACTGTGGAAAATACGAGCCACCATGGCAAATTTCTGGACCGCATTAGAGTAGGTAAAACGCATGCATTGAGGGTAAACTGCTGCAAGAGCCTCGCCATGCATGACATTTTGAAAAGCTACAAAATTCCTCTACAATATATTTATTAGTGGGTGGTGTTGTATCGACTTGAAAAGCAACTTCATTAAACTGCTTTGACAATATTTATTTCACAGCTCCAAAAGTCATTGCTCTAACTAAGTACTTTTGAGTAAATAGAGCTAGCAACATAATTGGAGCTGCCGCTACGACACCAGTGGCATAAAAAGAAGACCACTCCCATACATAATCTCCTAAAAATCCAGAGATTAACACGGGTAGTGTTGCTGCGTCTGTAGTGGTTAACGAAAAAGCAAATATAAAATCATTCCAGGACCACAATATACAAAATACTGCTGTTGCAGCTAATCCTCCCCTAATTAAAGGAAGTACCACTTTGAAAAGAACCCCCATGGTAGTACATCCATCTATTAACGCAGCTTCATCTATAGCCAGGGGAATTTCTTTAAAAAATCCCATCAGCATCCAAACAGCAAAGGGCAAAGTTAAGGTAATATGGGCAAGAATTAATCCTATGTGAGTATCAACTAATCCAACTCTGGTAAAAAGAATATAAAGAGGAAGGATAACCACAATGGGTGGCATCATACGCAAACTAATTATCCAAAAGGCTATGTGTTTCCCTCCTTTCATAGAATATCTAGTTAGAGCATATGCAGCAAGGGAACCCAGAAAGAGGGAAATACCGGTACTTCCAGAAGAAACTATCAAACTATTAACAAAATATTTAAAAAGACTTCTCTCTTTAATAACTTTGACAAAATGGGAGAAATCCGGCTTGAAAAGAAAAATAGGAGGCATAATCCAAATATCCTTAGCCGCCTTAAGAGCAGATGAAAGTAGCCAATAAATAGGGAAGATAGCTATTATGGAGGCTGCAATTAAAATAAAATATGCTATCACCCTGTTAATGTATCTCATATCTTGCGTTTTAAATTTTTTTCTTTGCACTTTAGGTCCTTTTCTTATAAAATTCTGTTCCTAAAATTCGGAAAAAAAGTTGAGCCAGAAGAATGACAACAATTGCTATTATCCAGGAAATCGTAGCCGCCCTTCCCATGTAGAAATAGTTTAAGCCAACTCTAAAATTATACAGGGTTAGAACCTCTGTGGCATCGCCAGGACCACCCCGTGTCAATACATAAACGGTGTCAAACACCTTAATTATATCCATTGTTCTTATAAGTAAGACGACCACAATTATTGGTATTAATAAAGGTATGGTAAGATGTTTAAGCAGTTGCCACTCTGATGCTCCGTCTATTTTTGCAGCTTCAAATGGCTCCTTGGAGAGAGAAAGAAGACCAGCAGAAAGCACCAGGAACATAAAAGGGGTCCATTGCCATATATCTACGATCATTATCGATGGGAGAGCAAATCGCGGGTCAGCGAGCCATTCAATGCTCTTCCCTCCAACTAAACTTATGAAGTAATTTATTATTCCATAGAATGGATGAAACTGAAATTTCCATAAAACTCCAGCAACAACAGGTGTTATTACTACGGGCATAATAAGACAAACTCTGAAAATTTTTTTCCCTTTAATATCATTCCGATTCAGCAGTACAGCTAACATTGTCCCTAAAGCAAATTCTACGGGGATGCATACACCTACTAATACTAATGTATTTAGAAATGCTCTGCGAAATACAGAATCCTTAAAAATGAGCGTATAGTAATTTTCCAACCCAATAAAAGGGAAAAGATGAGGCCTTCCTAAATACCATCTATGTAAGCTTACCCAAAAAGAGAATACCATAGGGTATATTGCAATCAAAATTAAAACAATAATCGCTGGCAAAATCATAAAATAAGGAGTTAACTTATGGATATAAAATACTTTTCTTTTTTTCATTTTTTTAAAAAAGTTTTTTAAAAAAGCGTCGCCTGCAGGGGCTACTAGCTCCTGCAGGCGAACGTCCGCAATTAATCTTCTTTTTCTCTACCTATCCTATTCTTTGAGCGTTCAGCGCAATGTCCCATCTGGATTGACATATTTAGCAGGCCATACAAGCTTTTGATCCTTGGGAATATATCCTCCTCTTACCATAAGTTGGTACATCTGCTCAGCTGCATCATCTAAAGCCTGTTTTGGAGTTTTCTCTCCTATAAACGCTTTTTGGACTTCTGTTCCTACAATCATTTCATACTCGGTTTCTTCAGCAATTGCTGGTCTGCGTCGAATATGATATCGATACATTTCCAATTCAATAGGATACCTACCTACCTTATATCCTGTAGTTGTGGGAATGAAGTATGCATCTTTTCTTCCAGTATTGGTTCCCCCCACTTGAAGATAATTTTCCATCTCACTCTTGGTCATAAGTAAAGCTGAAGCCCATCCCATAAATTTCCAGGCTGCCTCTTTATTCTTGGAATCTTTGTTCATCACTATAGCCCATCCACCAAGAGAAGCATAACCCTCACCAGGAATTATTCCCGGCACATTATTTGCTGGGGCATCAGGTTTACCAGGCAGTAAGGCATATCCTGTCTTGCCTGCTACCTTTGACTTAGCAGGGTCTTCAACGCTCCTGATAAAGTCAGACCACTGCAGCATCATCGCTGCTCTTCCGTCGTTAAAGTCTGAAGTGATTTCAGCCCACTCATAAGCACCGACTCCAGGAGGCATAACTGACGCTAGATCAGAGAAATATTCTAAGGCTGCAACTCCTATGGGGCTGTTGAGAATAGGCATATTGTGAACGGGGTCGTCAGGATCAGGAAAACCTTGGCCAAAGGCAAGACAATCTGCACCCCAAGACCAGGCTACATTATAGTAGTTTTGTACAGCCATATTACCTTTTCCTGCTGACCAGGTGAGTCCGTATAGCCCTGGCGGCCTGGTGAAAAATTCAGCAACATCACGGAATTGCTTCCATGTTGTTGGAACCTCAAGTGGATAACCATACTTTGCCGCGAAGTTTGCCTTCTCTGTTTCATTCTCAAATAGATCTTTTCTATAGTAAAGTAGCTGTACCCCTGGCATATTAGGGAGCGCATATAACTCACCACCCCAATTACCATAGAAGTTCAACACTGGTACAATCATCGATTCAAGATAAATGGTTGGATCTGTCTCTACTCCGGGAGGCCATTTATTAATGTAATCTTTTCGCAGATTTGCTCCTGCTTTTTTGATCCAGGGTTCCAAGTTTTCAATGAATCCACCTCCTGCAAATTCTGGGAGCCAAGGATTATCCATCTGTATAACATCGTAACGCCCGGTACCAGCGATAAAATCGTTCATTTCTTTAGTATGAATATCCGCAAATGCTGTGAGTTCTATGTTGAGCTTTATATCAGGATATCTCTTCTCGAATTCAGGTGCCATATCTCTTAAAACAAACATCGCTCCAGCGTCTAACAATATTACTCCAACCCGCGTTTGAGCTAAGACTACACCAGAGATAAGAAGCAAGCCTGCCATTACCCCTAAAACCAATCCTACCACTTTCCTCTTTTCTGACAACATTATTTATCTCCTTTTCATTTTTTGGAAAGTTCCAGTGAAAACTTTCTTAAACTACACTGACCTATATACTTTTCACCTCCCTTCTGGTCTTTATTTTTGATCTCCTTCTCTTTCGCCTGGCTTAATGTTCATTAAGAAAAAATAAAATTATGACTTAACCTTAAATACTTATGCGTGAGACTTAAGAGTTCTTAACGCCTCACCAGCAGACTCTCGTATTTTTAATTGAACGTCCAGCACGACCTCTTTTGGCCTTTTTCTTTTTTTTCTCATTTGTTCAAATAGAAGCT
>JBHIAL010000154.1:0-3971 GCA_046758525.1 bacterium | reverse complement strand
TGGTCAAAGAGGCTCTTTTAGTCATTGATATGTTGAAGGATTTTGTGGAAAGAGGAGCTCCTCTGGAGGTGCCATCTGCCCGTAAGATCCTTCCTAAGGTAAAGCTAAGGATTGAGGAAGCAAGAAAAAAAGGGATCCCCGTCATTTATATCTGTGATGCCCATCGATCAGGAGACGAGGAGTTTAAACGATGGCCAAAGCACGCTATTTTGGGTACCAAGGGGGCAGAGGTTGTGGAAGAGTTAAGGCCCGAAAAAACTGATTTTATAGTAAAAAAGAGAAGATATTCTGGTTTTCTGGGGACGGATCTAGACCTGTTATTAAAGGAGCTTAAGGTTGAGAAGCTACACCTGACAGGGATCCTTACTAATATTTGCATTTTTTTTACCGCAGCAGAGGCGGCCATGAGGGATTATGAGGTAGTTGTATATAGTGACTCTGTTGCGGCTCTTTCCGAGAAACATCATGAGTTTGCCCTTGATCAGCTTGACCAGGTGCTTAAGATTAAGGTGGTCTAAACGACAAAAATTGTTTGGTTTTGATTTGAGGGACTCGGGTATGGAGTGGGTGGAAATAGAGATCGAGCAATTGGATCCAGATCTTCCTCTTCCTCAATATATGACGAGAGGATCTAGCGGTATGGATCTTTATGCTCGTCGAGAAACCACTCTTCTTCCCCGGCAGATAAAGTTGATTCCTACGGGGATAAAAGTGTCCATTCCCACTGGTTTTGAGCTTCAGATAAGACCTCGCAGCGGCTTGGCTACTCAGGGAGTAGGTGTGATCAACTCCCCGGGAACCATTGATCCTGACTATAGAGGGGAGATTAAGGTTATTCTTATTAATTTTGGAGAAAAGCCTTATCTTATCAAACGGGGAGATAGGATTGCTCAGGGCATGCTTTGTCCTGTATGCTATGCTCGGCTGAAAGTTGTCAATCAACTAAAGCCATCTGAAAGAGGCCACCAGGGGTTCGGTCATACGGGAAGGTAGTCAAGGCTAGAGGAAAAGCCATGCTCATAAAAAGAAAAGAAGATGAGATTGTGGGAGTTCTTTTAGTAGTGGTGGGCATTTTTATTTTGTTAAGCCTTATTTTTTTCAACTCGTCTAAGACTTCTTTCCTGACCTATCCTCCCCATATCTCTTCTGATAATTATGTGGGTAGGTTTGGGGTGTTCATAGCCTATTATCTTTATCTTGTCCTGGGATTAGGAGCATTTTTGGTTCCTCTGGGTTTGATCAAAGGAGGAGTGGAAAAATTTAGACGAGGAAAGATAGACCAGCCCTTTCGTAAAATCACAGGGTTGATTCTTTTTCTCATAGCCTTCTCGACATCCCTGTCTGTCTTGGGTTTAAGTAGGCTCCCCTTTCTTTATAGAGGGGGATTATTGGGACTATTCTTTTCCGAAACTTTCCTTTCCTTTTTTGGATCACTGGGAGCAGGTGTCATTCTGGGGGGAATTTTCCTTCTTTCGCTCATTTTGTGGGTTGATTTTTCTCCATTTTTAGCCAGACGAAAAATAAAAAGAAAGCTTTCTATTAAAAAGAGACCTTTCTCCCTTGAGAAACTCAAAAAAGAAAAAGTCAAAAGATTCACTGAGACTCCTGCCTCCAGAATGAGTCTACCTCCACTTTCTCTTTTGAACTCTGTTCCTTCCCAAAAGGAAACAGCGGATGAGGTCAAAATAGCGGGAAGGAAACTGTGCCAAACCCTGGGAGATTTCGGGGTAGAGGTAGAAATTGATGAGGTCAAGGAAGGTCCCGCCGTTAATCGATTTGAGGTACGCCTTGCTCCGGGGATAAAAGTAAGTAAGTTAATGAGCCTTTCAAGTGATCTTGCCCTTTCTCTAGCTGTTCCCAATGTCCGTATCGAGGTTCCTGTCTCAGGAAAGTCTTTAGTAGGAGTGGAGGTTCCCAAAAAGAAAGTAAACTTCGTTTACCTGCGGGAGTTATTAGAGGATAAGGAGTTCAGAGAATCCAAGGCTAAATTACTCTTTCCCCTGGGCAAGGACATCGCGGGAGCCTCCGTCTGGGTCAACCTGGAATCTTTACCACACCTTCTTATAGGAGGAGCCACCGGTTCGGGGAAAAGTGTATGCATAAATTCTCTCATTGTGAGTATCTTATATAGGGCTCTTTCTGAAGAGATAAAGTTTCTCTTAATTGATCCTAAAACGGTGGAGCTAGTTGACTATTCAGGTATTCCTCACCTTCTTTTTCCCCCTATAACTGAAGTAAAGCAGGCCAACTCTGCTCTCGAATGGGTAGTACAGGAGGTAAAGCGGCGATATGAAAGATTTAGTCAGGTAGGGGTACGGGACATATCCAGCTTCAATGCTAAGATGAAGTCTGAGGATGAGCCCATAATTCCCTATTTAGTAGTGATCATTGATGAACTGGCAGACCTGATGATGTTGGCCGGGACGGGGCTAGAGAAGACTATCTGTAGAATAGCCCAGTTGGGAAGAGCAACCGGCATTCATCTGGTAGTGGCTACTCAGCGTCCATCGGTGGATGTAATTACTGGCCTGATCAAGGCCAATTTTCCTTCCAGGATTTCCTTTGCCGTAGCTTCTCAAATTGATTCCCGTACAATTCTTGATGCCACGGGAGCAGAAAAATTGGTAGGTAATGGAGATATGTTGTATTCTCCCGTGGAAGCTTCTCAGCCATTCCGTATCCAGGGAAGTTTTATCTCCCCTTCGGAGGTAAAAAGAGTGGTCGATTTTATTAGAGAGCAAGGAGAGCCTACCTATCTCGATGAGATTGTTAAAGGAGTCGAGGAAGAAAAAGATCAGGGAGAAGTTTCCTCCCGCGACGAACTTTTTCCGGAGGCCAAGGAATTGGTGATAAGAAGGGGGAAAGCTTCTACTTCTCTTCTTCAGCGGAGATTATCTATAGGGTATAATCGGGCTGCCCGGATCATGGATCAGCTAGAAAAGGCTGGAATAGTAGGACCACCCCGGGGAAGCAAACCACGGGAGGTGTTGAGAAGGACAGAGGAGTGACTTTAGCCAATAAGATTACCTTAGTTCGTATTATCTGTATTCCCTTTTTTGTTCTTTTTTTGTTTGTGGGAGGAAAAAGGGGAACAGTTTTCGCTTTCATGATTTTTATCTTTGCTGTCCTTTCCGATTTTTTGGATGGATGGATGGCCCGCCGCAAACGCGAGGTAACCCCTAGCGGAAAAATAATTGACCCTGTTGCCGACAAAATTTTGATTTATAGTGCCTTCATCTGCTTTATTCAACTTCACCTCATTCCATTTTGGATGGTCATAATTATCATGGGAAGAGATTTTTTGGTAACGGCTCTAAGGATTGAGCTGGCGGCAAAGCAGGTAATTTTGGCTGCTGATCAACTGGCAAAACTGAAGACCTTCTTTGAGGATCTAGCAGTCATTTTCGTTTTTTTTGTTATAGTGGCTAAAAATTTTGAAATTAAACTTTGGGCATCCGGAATGCTAATCTTTGTTTTGATGGGGATTGCTACCTCATTGACTGTCATATCAGGCATTCATTACTGGATCGAGAATAGAAGGTTCTTAAGGTGAAAACCATTTTTACTTTTTTAGGGACCGGGTTTGGAGTAGGGTATACTCCATTTTTACCCGGAACAGCAGGAACTTTGTTGGGAGTAGTGATATATTTAGTTTTGAGTCGAATTTTTACCCATCCTTTTAGCTATGTAGTGATGTTGGTGATTTTTAGTGGCTTCGGGGTGTGGATCTGTGGAAAATGTGACCATCATTTTGAAAAAAAAGATTCTCCGGCTATCGTCATCGATGAAATAGGAGGATTTTTAGTAACTATGTTTGCTTTACCAGTTTCCTTTCGCTTTATTTTCCTAGGATTCATTTTATTTAGAGCCTTTGACATTCTTAAACCCTTTAAAATAGAGAAACTTCAAAAACTCCCGGGAGGTTGGGGTATCATGGGGGATGATATAGCAGCAGGCGTTTTAGCTAATTT
>JBHIAL010000153.1:0-3975 GCA_046758525.1 bacterium | reverse complement strand
CGAAGAAGAATTTGTTTAGATCTCGGGCCCTGTGCCACGTGGCATTGTCTAAGATAGAGGTGGTTTAAGAACCCCCGTTTTCTACTGAAAGGTGGATAAAGAATCTGGAAATGAGAGGTAAGTTGGGAGAAAAAAAGTAGAAGTTGGATAAAAAAAGGTGGATATCGAAAGGACTTTACTTATCTCAGCGGCTCTTTGACAAAACAAAAAATACCCCTGCATAGAGAGAGAAGAAAGAGACTAGATTTACCGAACTATCTGAAGGGATTGGTATTAGGGAGGCGATCTTTTTCTCTGGATCAGGGAAAGAATAAAAGTTGGCACCTCAGGGGCTTCTAATCTCTTCTTGTAGGATTTATCCCAGGTCTTCAAATACTTCATAAGGTTAAGGGTAATTCCTATGACAAACCGCATCACCCGCTTTAGGAGAGTAGTAATACAGGCCATGGTTGCTTCAATAGAAGCCATAGCTAATCCATAGATGCGAGGAGATTCCAAAATATCTAAATCAGAGGATTTACAAGTTCCATTGGACCGCTCAGAGGCCGAGCGAAGGTTTCTAATCTTTTTCCAGCGATCTGAGCACCGGGGAATCTCTGAGACTAGACGTGAATGAGCTTTAATGGACATATGAGTGGAGTAGCCACACTCATTTTCAAGATACCTACAGTCCTTTATGGGGTTAGGTACAGCTAGGGGACAGATTAAACACTCTTTTCGACAAACAAAGGATACTCTTTCTTTCTCCTTATCATATCCGTTGGGCTTACATAATACTCCACAAGGAGCAAAGGGAGTTCCTTTCTTATCATAGCCTCTTTTTCTTAAACTTTTGATATCAATCTTTTCATTTCGCTGGTTATAGTCAATAACAGGAATGGAACAGGTGCTCCTTATATGATTAAAAACCTTCTTTATGTCAAAGCCACAGTCACCAATATCAAAATAAGGTAGAAACCCGTGCTCTTTGATGAGTTTTTCTCTTTCAGGAATAAGATAGGATCCATCTAACTCATCTGCCGGACTACTTACGCATCCTACAGGAAGCTCCAGGCCTATTTCTAACTCAATGTTGGTAGTGATCATGGCTTGATAACCAAACACCTTAACCTTTTTATTAGGATTATGGTTTGCTCTTCGATAGCCAATTTTTGCCTGAAGGTCAGCCGGTATTTTCGGACAGCGCACATAGATTAAGGGCTTCTCCTGCGTAAGATCTATCTTGGAGATCGAGGAAGAGAGAGTTTTAAGATAAAGTCCTTCTTGAGATAGTCTTTTCTCTAAATCGAGAATAGATGCGAGTTCACTTGGTCTTTGGTCTTCTTCCTTTGGAACAAAGCAAAAAGAGAGGGCTCGGAAAGTGGGTCTTTTTTTCACAGAGGCAGGAAGATCATCTTTAGGACACCTGGCAAAGGAGCGTCTCTCTTTACCGAGGATGATCTTTGAAGGATGATTTAAAGAATCGATTATTCGATAGCGAAGGCTCTTTAAGAAATTGTCTTTCAAGGGAATGCTCTTGCATTCCTGGCAGGCATAATTGCATCCTCTGTAATTGGCAAAGGTGGGAAAAAGGGTTCCGTCGTAGGAGAGGATTTTTCCAGTGATAAGACCAACTCTTTTGACGATCTCTACTAAGACATGAAAGATTTCATCAAACTTTTTTGGCCCAATTCCCTTTTTGAAGTTACTAAAGTCAGCCTCACAGGGAATCCGATCATCGGATATTCCTGCATAAGTCCGATAGCATCGTCCTTTGTCTTTATCATGGAGAAGAGAGATAAAGCTTTTTTGGCTCTTGAACTCATCTAAGTATCTACAAAGATGAAGGACAAAAAAAGAGGCAGGATCAAAGCAGTGTCCTCCGCATCTTTTGTATGAGGAAGCTACTAAGGATCTTACAAAGGAAAAATCTATCAGGGAAATAGCTAGCTTAGAGAAGGAAAAGTACCCTTGAGGACTGATGTCTATAAATCTTCTTTTGTATTGATAAAAGGATAAAAGGCGAGATCTTTCTTTGGGAAAGGTTTCTTTGTGCTCAAGATTAATCTGAACGTTAATCGAATTTAACTTTCTTTGTATCTCTTTTAAGGAAAAGGGAGTAAGGTCTTTCATAGTTTTTTCTTGGAGGGCAAGCTGATCACCTCTAGCAATGAGGCTTGCCCTCGGGGTAGCTACTTTTCTTTGATATCCCTTTAGGTTCGTTAGTAAGGATTTACCTGCTCTTTGATTTCGGTAATAGCATCCTCATCGCTTTGAGGAGCTTGATCGCTTTCGGGAAACCTGTCCCAAAGCTACTAGAAGATCTTTATCCTTCATGAGTCTAGAGCTTCTCGAAACCTTTTTACCAAAGGATAAAGATAAATATCCTTGATTGGCACCTTGAGGGTCTTGTAGCGATCATTACGACTGCGTCCCTTACTCTGGCCGACATAGATCCAGTTGGCGGCCTGATAAGAGGTACCCCGGAAGCGCTCTTTTTCGACAAAGGTCTCCAGCATATAGATAGGATGATGGTATCTTTTGATCCAATCAGAGCTGATTCGCCGGGCCACTTTTCCTAAGATATGACTGGCTAGATGAGGCACTTTAACCCAGGGCAAAATCAAAAACCGCATATTGTTGGTGAGAAGGTGAAGGTTTGCTTTTCTTCTTGCCTCATCCCAGCCAATAAAGTTATCTCGGGGGAGAGTCTTCCAGGCCGCTGAGCCAAAGAGAAGACAGGCCACGGGATTATCTTTTTGGTCAAAGACCAGGTACTTCATGTTTTCTCCTACAATTCTGCTAAACCCCAGGTAATGGTAGGAAGAAAGCAGACATTTGAAGAGCTTGAGAAGATCTTTCTCTTTAACTACCTGGATCTTGAGGGGAAGAAGGCGATCAAGTTTACCAGCAATCAGGGTAGTCTTATGGGGAACATAGGGAGAAGGGAGCCTCTTTCGGACTTTACGGTAAGAGTACAGGCGAGGAGGCAAGGTAAGATAGCCTCGTCTTTCTAACTTCAAAAGGAAGGTGCGGCAGGCCATATCCTTGAGTTGACCATTGGCTGCCTGCCAGTTCCAGAGGAGCACTAGCTCTTTAGAAAGCCGGGTGCGACCCCAAGAGGGATGGGCCTTGATCATTTCTCGAATAAATTCGATATCTTTAGAACTTACTTCTCGTCCTTGAATAATCATGGTTTTTTCCATGACTCAAGGGTAGCATAAAAAGAAAAGAGAGTCCAGCTAATCCAAAAAATGATCACTTTTTTCAGGACTGGGTTAAGCTTTGTACTTGAGCTGATACGGGAGTGCCTAAATAGTCACAAAACTACTTTGTCAGGTGGGTTGTTTGGAATTTTGGTGGGTTGAATTAACCCAAAAATACAGAGGGAGGAGTTCTTAAACTACCTCAGAAAGCTAGGTAGGAAGTTTATTCTCTCTGCCTCTCCTTTTGGATCCCAAGGACCTTATATACCTGCCAAATGACATACCTACTATCTCAGCCTCTTTAGAAATTATCTTTCTTGCTATGTGCACTTCTTGAAGTGCAGGATCTCCAGGAAATTCTTTTTCAATTTCCTTTCTTATCCTCTTTATTTCCTCAATCGAGACTTTTTTCTCCATACCCTTACCTCCTATAAAATCTCTGGCAGAGCCATAATCTCCACTTGTCTCAATCCATGGAGAGTATTTACCATCCTTATTATATCTATTGTCTTTTTCCTTACTATGTGTCTAAAGTTCCAGCTTAGTAAATAGTCCATTTCGTGAATTACAGCCAGAGCAATGTGATACGTATACTCTGAATATCCCTCCGGAACTGCTCCTTGTTTAATATACTCTCCTGCCAGCCATTCAACATCCTCGTTTGTTTTAACAACATCAAATTCATCAGCCAGTTTCTGTAATTGTCTTTTTAACTGTGCATTTACTGTTCTTTCTATCTCGGTAAGAGTAAGATCTGAGATAAAAATTTGAAAATCCCTTGTTTCCTTGA
>JBHIAL010000152.1:0-3975 GCA_046758525.1 bacterium | reverse complement strand
TTTTTATTCGAGCTCGACTATCGATATAATATCCGAGAGCTTTTACATCCAGATGGTTCATAGAATCACTTCCTGATCGACAAAATCTACAAACCTTTTTTCTTTTAAGTAGAGGTCTAGGCGTCAAGGCTTTCTCCCTTCTCTTCGGGAAGAGGAGTTCTGTCTATTTGATTTTCTACTACTTCTTCCGGAACTTCCGGTAGAGCTTGTTTCTTCAGTCTTTGCAGAAATTCGACTCTCCAGGCTACCACCTCTGCCACTCGTCTTTTAACACCGTCCTTGTCTTCATAATTACGAATCTGGAGTCTCCCGTCCACGGCTACCTGACTTCCCTTAGCCAGATATTCGGAGCAGGTTTCTGCTCGTTTGCGCCATACTACAATAGGTACAAAGTCAGTTTCTCTTTCTCCTTCCCGAGTGGTAAAAGGACGATTGACGGCGATAGTAAAACTGGCTACAGGAGTTCCATCAGGAGTGTAACGAAGTTCAGGATCACGCGTGAGATTTCCTATTAAGATCACGCGGTTCAGACTGGCCATTTTCCTCTCCTTCTTCCTTTTTTTTCTCCGGAGGAGCTTTTCTCCTCGTTATCATCGATCTCACTATCCTTCCCTTGGTTTTAAGAAACTCTTGAACTCGATTTACTTCTGAAGAATTTATCTGAAAATTGACCGTGATAAAAAAGCCCTCTTTTTCTTCTTCCACTTCATAGGCAAACTTCCTCACCCCTATTTGCGATATATCTTCTACCTCACCTTTATCATGGCTAACAATGTCTTTAAATCCATCTAAAAGCGCAGCTCTTTCTTCATCATTTAATCCGGTTTTAAGAGCAAAAGTTGCTTGATACCATGCCATTTTGAGGCCTTCCCTTTAGCTATCTAGTAAACCTAAAATGTATCACATCTCCGTCTTCTACCAGGTAATCCTTTCCCTCTATTTTAACCCTTCCTTCCTCTTTGGCCCGTTTCATTGATCCGAGCTCTAGAAGATCTGATACTGAGACTACCTCTGCTCTTACAAAGCCCTTTTGCATGTCCGAATGGACTCTACCTGCTGCTTGAGGAGCAGTGGTTCTTTCTTTCACTGACCAGGCCCTCACTTCCCTTCCCCCGCTGATGGTGAAAAAGGTAATTAAGTTGAGCTGCCGGTACACCTCTCTTATCAATTTGTTGAGTTCTTCTTCTATCTTTAACTCTTTAAGGAATTCTGCCTTCTCTTGCGCAGATACTTCTGCCAATTCTGCCTCCAATTGGGCACACATTTCTATTAACCCGAGTCCCTTTTGGGAGGCGTATTCTCTCAAACTCTTGAGTGAAAAGGATGGAGAAGTTAGGTCGTTTTCATCTATATTGGCAACGTAAAGTAAGGGCTTAAGAGTCAAAAGACCTTCTTCGACAAGCTCTTCCTTCTCTTTTTCTGTACAAATCTTTCCCAGAAAATTCCCTTTTTCAAGGTTTGTTTTAACCTTTTGTAAAAGACCAACTCTCTCCTGACTTCCCTTGACTCCCGATCTTACCAGTTTGCCTAGCTTTGTCAACCTCCGTTCCACAACTTTCAAGTCAGAGAGAAGCAGTTCTAACTCAATTATCTCGGCATCTCTTATCGGATCTATACTTCCCTCGGAATGGGCAATCCCTTTCCCTTCAAAACACCTCAGTATCTCAACTAAGAGATCAACCGACCTTATTCTGGATAAAAACTCATTTCCTAGACCTTCACCTCGATGGGCACCTCTAACCAGGCCAGCTACATCTGTAAACTCTACTGAGGCTGGCGTGGCAACCTCAGGATTTATTAATTCGGCTAGGCTCTCCAGTCGTGGATCAGGAACCAATGCCATTCCCACATTAGGAGATACGGTGGAGAACGGAAACTTTGCCACCTGCGCCCCTGCTTGTGTAAGAGCGTTAAAAAGGGTCGATTTACCAACGTTAGGTAGACCAATTATTCCGGCTGAAGGGTTAGCCAAGCATCCTCCTCATTTATTCGGTGTAGCTCTCGTGCATCTCTGTCCTTAGGTTATCCAATAGTTCTAGATAACCTCTCAATCCCCTCTCTTCCGCCGGAGCTCTTAATCTCTTTAAAGCTCTTTCCTGAATCTGTCTGATCCTTTCCCTACTGACTCCGTATTTCTTCCCAATCTCTCTTAAGGAATAATCGCCTTTTTCTTCCAGACCAAATCTTAACTTTAATATTTCCGATTCACGTGGGTCTTTTACTACCTTTTCTAGTAGTTTTCTTACCTCCTCTTTGAGCATATCTACGGCAAGCTTATAAACAGGTGGAGGTATATTTGTGTTAGAAACAAACTCGATCATCGAACTATCTTTTTCCTCTCCCATCGGTTTATCAATTGAGACGGTGGTCTGGCTTATTCCGAGTGTTTGTCTGATCTTCTCCGGGGAAAAATCTACCTGTTCAGCAATTTCCTCGGGAGTAGGCTCTCTTTTTAGTTTCTGTTCTAGTTGTCTGGATACTCTGCCCAGTTTTCTTAACAAATGAGCTATGTGAACCGGAAGACGTATGGTTCTTGACTGATCAGCAATAGTCCTGGATAGAGCCTGGCGTATCCACCAACTGGCATAGGTACTAAAACGCTTGCCACATTTATAGTCAAACTTGTCCACAGCCCGAGAAAGGCCGATATTCCCTTCCTGGATGAGGTCTGAAAGAGAAACTCCTCTGCCGGTGTACTTTTTAGCAAAACTCACCACTAGACGGAGATTAGCTTCCATCATCTTCTTTCTGTCAGCCTCACACGCTGATTTTACTCTCACCGCCTCTTTTAAGATCTCTTTTATTTCCTTTTTATCCTGGTCAGGCTCTATTCTGTCTATTTTCGGGAGTTCGTGTTCTAAGAAATCAACCATCTCCCTGGCCTTATCTAGGTTACGCCCAAGGTCACTAAAATTTTTAAAGAGCCTTCCTCCCTTTTGAAATAGGGCGAGAAGCTCTCGGTTCTTATTAATGATGTCGGCTGCTTCTATCACAAGCTGGATTAGCTTTTGCTTTCCCTTTTTTATTTTCTTAGCAAGCTCCGTTTCTTCCTCCTTAGTGAGTAAAGGAGTCTTCCCTATACCTTCCAGATAACTTTCAATTGTGCTTAAGGATGAATCTTGCTCCCCTGCATGAATTGTCTCTTTAGTACGGTCTTCCACTGACTCCTCCCCATATTATTGGGTGCTTCAATTCCAACTTCTCAGAGGTACAAACAAAGCGAGAAGTAATCATCTCCCTGGATAATTGATAAGAAAGATACTTTTTTATCATAGCCTCCAGTTCGATTTCTATGGTCCTATCAAATTTTTGTTGAACTGCCTTCTCCAGGCTTGAATAAAGAAGATACTCCATCAAAAGAACGGTCTTCTTTGAAACCTCTAGCCTGTCCTTATCTTCCTCTTGGCAATCACCACAAAGAAGTCCGCCTAACTTTATGCTAATAAAGAGAAACTGAATTTTTCCTCTTTCTTTTTCACAATTTATGCATCTACTTAGGTATAGCCCGTAACCCAAAATCTTTAAGAGTCTCATCTCGAAACTTCGCATCAAAAGACTTAAGTTTTCTTTAGGAATTCTTTCTAAGTAAAAAAGGGTCTTTACCAGAAGTTCAAAAAGATGAGAATTTGGCTGTTCCTCTCCCAAAAATTTGTCAATCAACTCGGCCAGATAACAGCTATAGGCGAATCTAAGGAGATTCTTTCTGATCCCTATAAAAGGGTAGTTAATCTTACACTCACTTAAGGTATCCAGACCGCTTCTCGTAGCTCTGTGAATCACCACACTGTCATAAGAAGGAGGCTGAACCTGGGCAGCAAATCTACTTTTTATTCTTCTAGCCCCCTTTGCTACCACTTTTATCTTTCCATATCTTCGTGAATAAAAAACAACTATTTTATCTTGTTCTCCTAGATCATAATCTCTAAGCACAATCACCTCAGTTTTATATAAATTCACTTTCCGCCTGGATCATTG
>JBHIAL010000151.1:0-3980 GCA_046758525.1 bacterium | reverse complement strand
ATTGGTCATGCCATCGAGGCCTCATCCGGCTATAGATCCTACACCCATGGTGAGGCTGTGGCTCTGGGAATGGTAGGTGCGGCAAGAATAGCCGAAAGGATGGGCTATTTTCCCTCACCTTTGGTA
Organism: bacterium; assembly: GCA_046758525.1. Classification (GTDB taxonomy): domain Bacteria; phylum Aerophobota; class Aerophobia; order Aerophobales; family AE-B3A; genus AE-B3B. The sequence goes on along the minus strand of JBHIAL010000151.1, from coordinate 3,854 downwards.
GAAAGATTAAAGAGTCTTTTGGAAGCTATCGGACTTCCTATCTGGATAGAAGGAGTGGATGAAAATAAGCTCTGGGAAACCCTACAGCTCGACAAAAAGGTAAGAAAAGATAAACTATATTTTGTCTTACCCAGGAAAATAGGTGAGGTCTTCCTTACCGCAGAGGTTTCCCCTAATTTAATAAGGAAAACGTTACAGGATCTAACAAAATGAGAAAAATTTTACTCATTCACGGGCCAAATTTGGATCTGCTGGGAGAGAGGGAGGTAGAAGTCTACGGCAGCAGGACTCTTTCCCAGATTGATAAGATGATTAAGGAAAGGGCAAAAAAGCTGGGGTGCGAGGTAAGGATCAAACAGTCAAATAATGAGGGAGAGATTGTCTCTTTTATTGGGCAGTCCAGGGATTGGGCCGATGCATTGATAATTAATCCTGCCGCTTATACTCATACCAGTCTTGCCATAAGGGAGGCCATCTCGGCAATTGGGATTCCCGCGGTTGAGGTTCACCTTTCTAATATCTTTAAAAGGGAATCCTTTCGACAGAAATCGTTTACGGCGGGAGTTTGTGTGGGGCAGATAACCGGATTCGGTCCCCAGAGTTATCTTCTTGCCCTAGAGGCAGTGATGAATATCTTAGGAGAGAGAAAGAATGCAGATAGAAAAGGTGCGAGCGGAGATTGATGCAGTTGATTCAAAACTGGTTGATCTATTGAATGAGAGGGCAAAAAAGGTTTTGGAGATTGCCAGAATTAAAAAGAAAGAGAGGAAGGGCTACTATTCTGCAGGAAGGGAAAGGAAAATTTTGGAGAGGCTGATTAAGCAAAATAAGGGGCCGTTGTCTGACGAGGCAGTAGAGGAGATCATCCGCCTCATCCTCAGAACTTCCCTATCCCTAGAGAAGAGACTTAAAGTTGTCTATTTTGGCCCTTCGGCCACTTTTACACATCTGGCAGCCATTAAGAATTTTGGCGAAGGAGCTGATTTGGTCCCGGTAAAAAGTATTAGCCAAATTTTTGCCAAAGTAGAAAAGAAACAGGCTGATTTTGGAGTTGTTCCCATAGAGAATTCTACCGAAGGCGTGGTAAGTCATACTCTCGATATGTTTCTGGATTCGGATCTTAAGATCTGTGCCGAAATTATCCTGGAAATCTCCCATCACCTTCTGGGTAAGGGAGATTTAAAAGGGGTGAGAAGAGTCTATTCCCATCCTCAGGCGCTCGCTCAGTGCAGAGACTGGCTGGAGGAGAATCTCCCCACGGCAGGCCTGATTGAAGTGGAAAGTACAGCTAGAGCAGCCCAAAGAACTGCCAGGGAGAAGGATTCGGCGGCTATTGCCTCCGATGTTGCTGCCTTCCTTTACGGCCTGAAAATTATTGCCTCTCATATTGAAGATAGGCCCAGCAACTACACCAGATTTCTGGTTATCGGCAGAGATTACAGCGAAAGGAGCGGTCAGGACAAAACATCCATCCTTTTTTCCATAAAGGATAGGGTAGGGGCACTTTATGATATGCTTTCACCTTTCAAAAATTATGCCATTAATATGACCAAAATAGAGTCTCGTCCCACCAAGAGAAAGGCCTGGGAGTACGTCTTTTTTCTCGACTTTATTGGTCACAAGGATGAGGAAAAGGTTAAGAGAGCTTTAGCTGAGCTTGAAGAAAAATGCTTCTTTTTGAAGATTTTAGGCTCTTACCCCAAGGGAGAATGAGGTAAATTGATGGTTATCACTTTAAAACCTGGAACCACGGAAAAAGGGATCCAACATGTACTTGACAAGATTAAGGAGCTGGGTTTCACCCCACATGTCTCCAAGGGAGCGGAAAGGACGATAATCGGCGTCATTGGTGAGAATGCCATCCGGTCTCGGGAAATTTTTGAGGCCATGTTCATTGTAGAGTCAGTGATGCCGATTTCACGGCCTTACAAACTGGTCAGTCGGGAATTCAAAAGTGAAGATACGGTAGTTAAAGTAGGGGATGTGGAGATAGGTGGTAAGGAGATTGTGGTCATGGCCGGTCCCTGTGCCGTGGAAAACAGGCATCAGCTCCTTAAGGTTGCCCAGGAGATTAAAGAGGCGGGGGCCAGGATTCTGCGGGGTGGTGCTTTTAAGCCCCGTACTTCTCCCTATTCTTTCCAGGGCCTGGGTGAAGAGGGCCTAAAATACTTAGCGGAGGCGAGTGCTCTTACCCATCTTCCCGTGGTCACCGAGGCAAGAGACGTGAGGCAGGTAGAATTAGTGGCTAGATACGCTCATATTGTCCAGGTGGGGGCCCGCAATATGCAGAATTTTGATCTTTTAAAAGAAGTAGGAAGAGGTAAAAAGCCAGTTTTGCTTAAACGGGGAATGTCCTCTACGGTAAAGGAATTCTTGATGTCGGCAGAATATATTTTATCCAGCGGAAATTATAATGTCATCCTTTGTGAGAGGGGAATAAGAACCTTCGAAGATGGTACTCGTTTCACTCTGGATCTTTCGGCAGTTTCCTTGATCAAGCAATTAAGCCATCTTCCGGTGATCGTTGATCCCAGTCATGGTACCGGGAATAGAGACCTAATTGGTCCTATGTCCAGGGCAGCCATTGCTGCCGGGAGCGATGGGTTAATGATTGAGGTGCATTCCAGGCCGGAGGAAGCATTGTCTGATGGTTTTCAATCTATCCGCCCTGATGATTTTCGAAAGCTCATGAAGGGAGTAAGATCTGTGGCCAGAGCTTTAAAAAGGAAAGGATAGTGTTTGAGGAAAGCCTTTCGGTGAGTCCGGCAAGATATTTAAAGGGAGAATTTCACCCGCCCGGAGATAAGTCCATCACCCATCGAGCTCTCATTTTTACTTCTATTGCCAGAGGAAAATCAGTTGTGAGGGGCTTGCAGAAGGGAAAAGATTGTCTGGCTACCCTCAATGCCCTGAAAATGATGGGAATTCAAATGGAGGAGGAAGAGGATAGTTTAGTCGTTTATGGGCAGGGATTAAACGGGCTTAGAGAACCAGCCAATATTCTGGACTGCGGCAATTCAGGGACTACTATGAGGCTTTTAGCTGGACTCCTGGCTGGTCAGAAGTTCTATTCTGTCCTCTCAGGCGATCGGTATTTAAGGAAAAGGCCCATGCAGAGGGTGGTCGAGCCGTTAAGGAGAATGGGAGCCAGAGTCTTTGGCCGAAAAAATGGGGAGTTTCCTCCTCTGAGCATCCTGGGAGGTCAGCTCCAAGCAATGGACCATTCCTCTCCCATACCCTCAGCTCAGGTGAAATCTTGTCTTCTTTTAGCAGGACTCTATGCTATGGGTAGAACTTCAGTAACTGAGCCCTATCGATCCCGGGATCACACCGAGCGAATGCTCAAGTTTTTGGGAGCAAAAATAGAAGTTAATGATTTGAGAGTGAGTGTTGAAGGAAATAATTCTTTTTCTGAGGCCAATATTTGGGTACCAGGAGATCTTTCTGCCGCTTCTTTTTTTATGGGGGCAGCAGCAATCTTAAAAGGATCAAAATTGAAGATTTTGCAGGTGGGATTGAATCCCACCCGGCGGGGTTTCATTGAAGTTCTTCTCCGGATGGGAGCAGACATTGAGATTCTCAATTTAAGAAAAGTATGTGAAGAGGAGGTCGGCGATATAGAGGTAAGAGGAGGTAACTTGAGGGCAGCTGTTGTCCAGGGAGACGCGATTCCCCGTCTCATTGATGAAATCCCTATCCTGGCGGTGGTGTCCTGTTTTGCTAAAGGAGAAACGGTTATTAGAGGTGCTCGGGAACTAAGGGTTAAGGAGACTGACCGAATTAGAGCTATAAACATCGAGCTAACCAAGATGGGTGCCCAAATTGAAGAAAAAGAGGACGGAATGATAATTAAG
>JBHIAL010000150.1:0-3990 GCA_046758525.1 bacterium | reverse complement strand
CTCTGGCCAAGGAGCTTCCTAAGGAAATTGTTATTGGTTGGACGCCACCCGATATCACCGGAGTCTTTAGGACTGCAACACACTACTTCGAGGTAGGTGCTTACGATGCTTCTCTCAATGGAATCACTACTAGTATCATCTATCGGGCTCCGGCCTCACATATAGCTTTTGGGGATCAGGTGGCAATTATCGAAGACTTTATTCAGATGAAGGTAGATGTAATTGCCATCTCACCTATAGAAGTGGAAGTGGTTATTCCGGCTGTCCTCAAGGCTAATAAGGCAGGCATTCCGGTGATAATTGTAAACTTGCTGGAGCCCATTGCAGGAGTTGAGGTAGCCTCTTATATTGGCTTCGATAATGGCGAAGCAGCTGAGGTTTCTGCCTATACCGTGCTGGATTACTTTGGTGGACCGGGTGTGCTAGGTACGGGGAGAAAAGTTGCGGTTGAGCCAGGAGAATACCTTGATCTAAAATGGTGGCAAGACCTATATGCTACTGTCACTCCAAAAGAAAAAGCAGCTATAAAAGCAACCGGAACCATTATCGAGGGTATTGCTGGTGGTTTCTTCTCTACAGCTCGATTGATCGGTTTTCACAAGGTGATTGATGAGTATCCAGGTATCAAAATAGTTGGTACCTTGGCGGCAGACTGGAACCGAGAAAAAGGTATCAAGGCAGCGGAAGACTTTCTCACAGCCAATCCTCGAGGAAGGCTTGACTTTATGTGGGCGGCGTCTAATGAGATGGGTATGGGTGCAATGTTAGCTACTGAGGCTGCGCGTAGGCAAGATGAGGTGAAAATATTCACCAATGACGTTACACCGGAGTCAGCGGAGAGGGTGCGCGAAGGAAGAATGGTGGCAGAAACAACTCATGGATTTGCGGACTGGGGTTGGTACGGAGTCGAATATGCGGTTAGGGCAGCTCTGGGACTAGATGTCCCTCCGATTTTCGACATCAGGCCCAGGACAATGTATAAGGAAAATGCGGATGAATTTTATCCTGAGCCAAAACTTGAGCCTATAGACTGGGAGGCAATTAAGACCGCATATCTGGCAAAATAAGTTGTACCAGGAGGGGAGTCTTTATAGAGGACTCCCCTCTACAATCTTTATACCCAACTCAATCCATATAAGTTAATTTTGTATCGTCTGTTTTTCTGCAGCTCGCCTGGAACTTTTTTAATCTTTCGATATAATAGGTGCACAGAATAAGTGAACGGGTAACTTTCCAATATAAACCACTGTTAAGTTTCACAAAACCGGATAGTTACCCAGTTGTTCTGTGCATTTAATTTATGGGATAGATGCTTTTTTTGAAAAAGAAGAGGAAAAATGGTTACCAGGTTAATTAAAAGAGAATCATGTGGGGCCTTGAGAGAGACGAGAGAGAATTCATGGTCACGAACAAACTCTTAAAAGAAGGTGGAGATATAATCTCCAAAAGTGAGCCGATTTTAGAATTAAGAGGAATATGCAAATACTTTGGGGGGGTTCATGCCCTTGAAGATGTGGACCTGGAACTCTATCCTGATGAGGTTCTAGCTCTGGTTGGAGATAATGGCGCCGGTAAATCCACCCTGATAAAGATAATTGCAGGAGTCTATCAGCCGGATAAGGGAGAGGTTTACATCGAAGGGAAAAAAATAGAGATCCATAGTCCACGTGCCGCCATGGATTTAGGAATAGAGACAGTATACCAGGAACTAGCTTTAGTAGATAAGCTTGATGTGGTCGAAAATATCTTTTTGGGGAGACCTCTTACCAAATTTCGTTGGTTTGTAAATAGGAAAAGAATGGTAGCTGAAACCATCGATATTTTAAAAAGGTTAAAAATTTCTATTCCTTCTTTGAAAGAACCGGTTCAAAACCTGTCCGGCGGTCAACGTCAGGCTCTGGCCGTGGGAAGAACCATTGCCTGGAGTGGGAAAATAGTCATTTTAGATGAACCAACTGCTGCTCTAGGTGTGGAAGAGACGAGGAAGGTTTTAGCACTTATAAAACAGATAAAAGAGCATGGAGCACCTATCATCGTTATTAGTCATAATTTGAGACATATTTTTGATGTATCAGATAGGATTATCGTTCTACGGGGAGGCCGAAGGGTAGGCTCAAGGATTAAGAGCGAAACCAATATTGACGAAATCGTCAAACTAATAACTGGTTCATTGTAATTCTGAAATCAATATTATGAGGTGTTTAATTTATGAGGGAACAAAGAAAAAGAATACCCACTGAAAAAAATAATCCCCAGAGCACGATACACTCAACAGTGTCCTCCAGAATATCCTTAATGAATCAGTGGGTTTCTATGCGAGGTGGAAAAATCAGGAAAATTTTACTAAGCGGGGGGCCAATTATGGCCTTGCTTTTCCTGATTATATATCTTTCTTTTGCTACACCATATTTTTTGACTGTAAGTAATCTTTTAAATATAACAAGACAAACTTCCATTAATGCTATCCTTGCTGTAGGCCAGACAATGGTTATTATTTGTGCAGGGATTGATTTATCCGTTGGCGCTGTTGTTGCCCTCTCAGCTTCGATGTCCGCGGTAGCAATGTCATACTGGGGGCTCAGTTTTGAAGTTGGTATACTTTTGGGTTTGATGACGGGGGCACTAACGGGATTTATAACCGGTGTGATCATTACAAAAGGAAGGATACCTGATTTTATTGCTACGCTAGGTATGATGGCTGCAGCCAGAGGTATAGCACTAATTTTGACGGGGGGCCTGCCGGTTCCCTCACACTTCACCGCCCTTAAACTTGTAGGATATTTGCCTCCAGAACTAATCTGGTTAGGTAGCGGCGATGTTTGGGGGGTACCGGTTCCGGCGCTAATTATTGCAGCGGTAGCTATCCTGGGCTGGATGATTTTAACCCATACTACATTAGGCCGGGCTATTTATGCTGTAGGAGGAAATAGGGAAGCTGCCAGATTTTCAGGTATCAATATTGAACGCACCAGAATTATCGCTTATACTATTATGGGACTCCTGGCTGGAGTTGCAGGTGTTGTCCTGACCGGCCGTCTAAATTCAGCCAACGCCCTGATGGCGGAAGGAGCAGAATTGCAAAGTATTTCCGCGGTAGTCATTGGGGGAGCAAATCTCTTTGGTGGAGAAGGTGGTGTTTTTGGTTCACTAATTGGCGCATTTATAATGGGTGTACTGGGTAACGGTTTGAACTTGCTCAATGTCTCGGCTTTCTGGCAACGCCTTATTATGGGTTTAATTATTATTGGTGTTGTTGTTTTTGATCAATGGCGAAGGAGACGATTTGCTACCTAAAACACCGGTATTTAGCCTGACTTTCCCCTTCTTTAACCGGTACCATTGCTGCCGGGAGTACTAAGTTCTAATATACCACCAAATCACCCGAGACCGGGATATATCTTGGTTCTAATGCCGGAGGAAATTTTTCACAGTGGAAAAGTCTTATCTCATTGGAGTAGATATCGGTACCGCGGGGACGAAAGCTGCTATTTTTGACACGGAAGGCAGAATGGTTGCCGACGCTTATGAGGAATCCAAGCTCCGTTATCCTAAGCCGGGCTGGGTGGAACAGGATCAGGAAGATTTTTATCGCTCAGCCGCTAACACTATCAGAAGGGCAATTAATAAAAGTAATATCCATCCTCGGGACGTAGCAGCCATTGCCTTCGATGGTCAGATGGCCGGTATCGGAGGAATTGACTTCCAGTGGAAACCGGTTACCCATTATGATTCTTGGCTGGACACAAGATGTCAGCCTTACATTGAATTTATGAAAGAAAGGTCACCGGATCTGGTTCTAAAGAAGACAGGATCTGCTCCTTCCTATTCCCATGGTCCTAAGATCTTATGGTGGAAGAACGAGAACAAAGAGGTTTTCCATAGGATATCCAAGTTCATTGTTCCTGCAGGTTACGTTGCTGGAAAAATGGTTGGCCTTGAGGGAGACGATGCCTTTATCGATCACACTTATCTTGTTTTTGGGGGATTCAG
>JBHIAL010000149.1:0-4014 GCA_046758525.1 bacterium | reverse complement strand
CAGTCTTAAGATCATTGCCTGGTACTTCTCTTTTAACTTTTCATATTCAACCACTTTCTCCTTAATCTGTGCAACCTTCAGATTCTCCCTCTTCACATCTCTGTTCATTTTTTCAATAAGTTTAGCTTGAGGATTGTAAAATCCCCAATAAAAAAAGAAAATAACTCCGAGAAAAATCCCCAATCCAACTGCAATCCTACCCCTTAGCGTGAAAATCAAGCTATAGTCCTTTCTCGAGAGAAGTAAGTCCCCTTAGCTTACAATCAATGGTAAAATCCATTACCTCTCTTTTATCTATCGTTCTTTTGGTCATCCCCAAGAGAACTACTTCCCTAAAAAGAGGTGACTTGGTTAAATTTTCCATAAACTTACCTATATCAATGGTTTTACTAAGGCTACTTCCCTGAATGGTGATAATCTGTTCTTTTCCTTGAGGTTCCTTAGTGAGTTCACTAAGCCAGATTTTCTCCGGCAAAGCTCTGCTTATTTCATACAACACCTGTGACCAAGGAGACCGTGAGATAATTAAATTTTCAATCGAGGTCAACCTTGCTTGGAGTTCGCTCTCCTCACGCTTTAATTCTTCCAATTTCTGGAGGATCGGTTGGTATTTTCTTAGTGTTAGTTGTTCGAACTCTAATCCCCGTTTTGCTGCCTGCATCCTATCTCTCAGGGGAAGGAAAAAAAGAACACAAATCAGAATGGTAAGCAGAATAGAAATTGACACAAAAATGACAAAAGCGCCAGCTTTTTTCTTTTCAATTAGCTCTCTTGGTAGTAGATTTATCCTGATCAAATTCGCTTCACCTCATTAAGAGCAAAACCTAAGGCCACAGTAAACATGGGACCAACTCTAGTTAGGTAGTCTGCGGGAAAATTTTTCGACTCATAGGTAATTTTGGCGAAAGGGCTGATTATCTTGACCGGGAGTCCCAATTCTTCCGACAAAAATTTGTCTATATTGGGCAGCTGCGAAGTACCCCCGCTCAAGACGACTTTTTTTATAGGTTCTCCCTCCCTCTGGGAAGCGTAATATTCAAAAGAATGAATTATTTCCTCTACCAGATCTTCCATAGATTTCCTGATTATCTGATCGACCTGAGATTTTTCTACTTTTCCTTTTACGCCAGGTTCTTTCAGTCCATCATTAGAGTAAACTTCTCTCTCACTTCCATCTGAGGCCACAAGTCCGTATCCCTGCTTTATTTCTTCCGCCGTTGCAAAACTAGTACCAATCTCCTCGGCCATGGTCTTGGTAATGTGAAATCCAGCCAGGTTCACATCTCTAACCAAAAAAGGACTGCCCTTATCCAGAAGAACAATACTAGTTGTGCCATGTCCAATCTCAAGAATTGCTATCCCATCGGTTTCGTCCGGATTAGATAACTGAAAAACATTAAATAGAGCGAGAGTATTTACATCTATGGCTTGAGGAGAGATCCCTGCTTGGCGGAGAAGACGAAGATGTCTCTCAATGGTTTCATGCTTTACCCCTACCAATATCACTGATATTTCCTCTCCTTTTTCTCCGGAAAAACGTTGATTAAGAACATGAAATCCCAGACAAACTTGATCCATAGAATAGGGGATGTAATCTTCTGCCTGCCATCTGACAGCCTGGGCAATCTCTTTTTCTGTCATCAAGGGTAGGGTTATCCTTCTCACAATGACCGACTCTCCCCCTATGCCTGAGACAACTCGCCCGGTATTAATCCTGTATTTACTGATAAGATCCTTAATGACTTTCACAATAACTTTTTCTCTTTTGGTATGATCATGATCTCCAAATGGTATCTCTAATCCGGCTAATTTCCTTAGCTGATAGCCGTTTTTTCTGTGAATTAACTCCACTGCTTTCACTGCCCCCCTACCCACCTCAAGGCCGACGGTCACCTTTGCCATTTTATCTCCATGAGAGCTTGGTTCAGAAAGTGCTACCAGAACTCAAAATCAAAGTCACCGGCCCGTCATTGTCAACTTTTATCCTCATCTTAGCACCGAATTTCCCTTCTTTAACCGTAGTTACTTTCTCCTTCATTAATGCCACAAATTTAAGATAAAATCTCCTGGCTAAATCTGGCGGAGCTGCTTCGATGAAATCAGGGCGCAGGCCTTTTCTGCAATCCCCATAAAGCGTAAATTGCGGAATAACGAGAACCTCTCCTTTCACCTGCGCAAGGGATAAATTCATTTTATCTTCTTCATCAGCGAAAATACGAAGATTAGCTATCTTCTCAGCTAAGTACTGCGCATCTACCAACTCATCCTTACTACCGACACCCAGAAAAACAACCATCCCCTTCCCAATAGATCCCACTAACTTTCCGTTCACCTCGCATGAAGCTTCTCTTACTCTCTGAACTACCGCCCGCATAATTAGACCTCACTCCAGGGTCTCTTTCGTAGAAGGAACTCCCCTCCTTCTGTGCTCGCGGCTTGTTGCCTCATCTAAGCTTAGGGCAAAGGCTTTGAAGATAGCTTCCATTAAGTGATGAACACCATGCCCATAACAGAGATTGATATGGAGGGTAATACCAGAATGGGATGAGAAACCATGGAAGAACTCCTTAGCCAGTTCAAGGTCAGAATCCGTAGGAAAATTGAAGACCAAGAGAGGTCTACCGCTAACATCCAGAGCTACCTGTACCAATACGTCGTCCATAGGAACAAAACAATTCCCGTATCTCCTTATTCCCTTTTTTTCTCCCAAGCCATTTTTAACTGCTTTTCCCAGACAAATACCGACATCCTCTACCAGATGATGATAACCTACCTGGGTATCACCCTTTGCGTATATTTGAAGATCAAAAAATCCATGGTAACAGAACAGAGAAAGCATATGATCCAAAAAAGGATAAGTGGTATTAATCTTCGACTCTCCCTTCCCATCAAGGTTTAAAAAAATTCTAACCTCTGTCTCTTTGGTTTTCCTTTTTATTCTAGCTTTTCGATCGGTCATTTGGCCTCACGGATTCTAACTTTGAGGATTGATCTGGTATCTTTATCTACCTTGAACCTCTGGTCAATTCGATAGCCGACTATCCACACTACTTTGTCCTTACCCATCAAAAGAGGGATTCTTTCCCTCTGTTCCAAAGGAATCTTAAGATCAATAAAAAAGTCTTTAACCTTTTTGCTTCCCCTCATCCCCAATGGATGAAACCGGTCACCCTTTTCTCTTGTTCGCAGGTACAAAGGTGGCTCAAGTTTATCAAAATCGAACAGAGCCTCTGGTTCCGGAAAATCATGGGTTTGATGTGATTTGGGGTTTTTCGCTGAAGCTAAAGGGAGGCGAGCCATGAACCGCCCAGAGGAGATGAATTCTTCCCCTAGTTTCTTCTGAGAGTATCTCTGGGAAGAGACACCAGGTAACCTGGAGATTAATTCTGTATTCAGCGCTAGATTTAACTCTGTGAGTTTGGTCGTTCCCGGGACAACTAAATTACGAACGAAGGATAAACTTTTCTCTTTTCCTTTCCTAATCAATAAATCTCCATAGCGGTGCCGAATCACCAAGCCGTGAGGAAGATCCAATTGCTTGGACTGTTTTGTTTTATATAACTCGAGAACCGACACAATGTGATCAAAGGTAATCCCTCTCAAATCCCCCTTAATTTTTTCAATGGCTTTACGTATAACCCTCCTTTGCAAAGCTGGGTGTAAACGAGACAATTTCTCCTCGTTCAAAACTAACTCTCCGTGGATTTCCTCTTCCAGGACTGATTTAAACACCCTCTCAGTTTCTTTTTTTAGATATTCACTATCCTGTCTGAGGAGATTGGTGGTCTGAAAGAGAATCTTTTCTATTTGATCACCAAATTCTCTAGAAAGATAGGATATCAAATTAAGGCGGACCCGGTTGCGAAGAAAAAAAGTCTCTCTATTAGAGGAATCTAAGCAAGGTTGAAGGTTATTCTCTCGACAATAGTCTTCTATTTGTTCTCGAAAGACCTCGATCAGTGGACGAATGATCTTATCCCTAACCGGTGGTATTGCAGAAAGGCCATCCAGACC
>JBHIAL010000148.1:0-4030 GCA_046758525.1 bacterium | reverse complement strand
GATCCCAATTTAGAAGTCACCAAATCTTTAGTATTGGAACTGGAGAAAAGAGGAGCAGATGCCGTAGAGCTAGGGGTCCCCTTCTCTGATCCCATTGCCGACGGGCCGGTAATTCAAAGATCTTCTCAAAGAGCGTTAAAGAAAGGAATTTCTCTTCTCGAAATTCTGAAATTAGTTAGAGAACTGCGCCAAAAGACAGAAATTCCCCTCATTCTAATGGGATATTACAACCCCATTTTTAAATTGGGGGAAGCAGAATTTGTAAAAAGAGCCGCTCAGGCAGGTCTGGCCGGATTAATAGTTGCCGATCTTCCCCCTGAGGAGGCCAATGATCTAAAAAAGGAGGCGGATAAAAATGGCCTTGACCTCATCTTTCTCCTTACCCCGGTTAGCTCAGAAGAGAGGATAAAATTGGTCTCGGCCTCTAGTAGAGGATTTATCTATTGTGTTTCTTATACCGGTATAACCGGCGATGAGAGAAAAGGAGAAGAGGACCTAAAAGAATTGATAGGTAAGATCCGCAGGCTAACCCCAAAGCCTATCGGGATAGGATTTGGGATCTCCTCACCCCAGGCAGCAAAAAAAGCTGCTTCTTTAGCTGATGCAGTAATTGTGGGGAGTGCCATTGTCAAAAGAATAGAAAAATATAGGGGTAGCAAAAACCTGCTACGCGAAGTGGGGACTTTCGCCCAAAGATTAGCCCAGGCAATAAATGTTAGCTAAATTCTTCATAGGTTTTCTATTCACACTATTTCTTGGACAGTCCTTGTCTTTTCGTCATTCTTCCCAAGCTCAGCGAACATCGAATTCGTAATAAACCCCACCCGCTCTCAATCATATTTCCAGGGGAAAAAGGTATTTCGAAGAACATCTCTTAAGGTTTTCTTTTGACTCTCTTCTTCTCTTTTCACCTCTTTTCTTATCTCCTCCCCGGTATATCTTTTGGCTACTTCAATGAAGGCATTGCTTTGAAGAAGAGCAATTATACTCACTCCTGCCAGAAAAACAACTCCCGTAATAGAACAAAGCAAAAGAATAGCTATTTCAAAGAGAAGAATTGCAAAGGTAAACCCAACATTATTCAAAGCTAGTAAAAGAGAAGTTCTTAGGATTTGACTTATTCCCATTTTCTGCCCTATCATAAGGGGAAAGAAATAAATTTGAGCCAGGAAGAAAAAGATCAATATCCAAATGTTGATTATCCAAAGAATTACAATCAAAGAGCTAGTTCTAGCCAATTGTCCATAGAACATTAGGGAAGATCCAGCTACTAAAGGGATTATCACACAAATAAATGACAGGATAAGGCTTTTCTTCCAGTGCTCTTTCATCCCAGCAAAGAAATCTCTCATCTCTATTTCGTGCTGCTTTACGGCAATTTTTCGGGAAATAACAAATATCCCCGCCAGTGCAGGAGAAGTTAAAAGAAAGCATCCGACCAGCAAAAGAAGAAGTAAGGGGGAGAAATTTTTTCCGATCTTGAGACCCACTAATAGACAGGGAATGAAGGTAGCTGTCCAAAATAAGTTACTAAGGATAACCTTACCTACATTATGATAAGTATTCCCTAAAGTAAACTTTATGGCCCGTCCTATGGAGGGTTTACCAATTTGATTACTTTCTTTTAACAATTGCCTTTTCCTCTTCAACATTGTACCCGAAAATTTAACTACTGCAACATCATCATACCAGAGCATATGAAGAAAAGTAGCCAATTTTTACCAGCATTGTTTCCTTTTCGCACCTCAGGGACTTGACATTATTTTTATCTGTGATATATTTATTATCAAATATAACTGGTCTTACCATTCCGAACATTGAATGAAAGGAGAAAATTGAATGTTTGAGAAGGTTCAAACTAGAAAAGTATATATGGAAATAGTGGAGCAAATCCAGGATTTAATTAAGCGAGGAAGGTTAAAGCCCGGAGATAAACTTCCCGCAGAACGCATCTTAGCTGACAAGTTAGGAGTATCCCGTCCTCCTTTAAGAGAGGCTCTATCTGCCTTAGAGATTTTAGGGACAATTGAGAGCAGAGGGGGCAAGGGAAATTTTATAAAGGACAGTTTTGATTCAACTTCCTACGCCCGGCAATTGAAGGAACTGGAACAGGAGGAAAGTCCCTTTGAGCTTTTAGAGGCAAGAAAAGTTGTAGAAACAGAGATTGCAGGCCTTGCGGCCGAAAAAGCGACTCCAGAAGATGCAAAGAAAATAGAAGAGACACTCAATGAGATGAGGAATGTTCTGAGCGATATCCCTCGGGCTATGGAGTTTGACAGAGAGTTTCATGTAGCCATTGCTAAAGCGGCCTATAATAGTCTTCTTTTTCAAATGATGAATCACTTGGCCGATGGATTAAAAGAGAAGCTTTGGATTAATTTAAAGAAAAAATGTTGGTCCCTTCCTGACCGTCCTCAAAAGTATCTTGAGAAACATATACAGCTTTTTGAGGCTATAAAGAAAGGTGACAAAGAAGTTGCTCGGAAAGCAATGCATGACCACTTAGTCGATGTAGAAAAGGATCTGTTGAAGGAATAAAATAATAAAGTTAAAGCTTTGGTAAGGGAAAAGCTAAAAATAAGGCCGGAAGGGAGGTGAGACGCTAGGTAGGCTGTTAGTTGGGCAAGGGAAAGCTTTGCAAGAGAGAGGTGTCGAAAGATTAGTTTCTCTTTTGGGAGCGTTGCACAGAAAAATGAAGCAACTCATGCAAAAGGAGGTCTAGATGTCTACTCGTCAAACGATAAGAGTGACGTGTATCTCCATGATGGTGGTAGTGCTAGCTGGAATGATGACACTTCCAGCTTTTGCGAAAAAGTCAGTCATTCGTTTTTTGACCGATGAGACCGACCCAAAATCAATAAAGGTCTATACAGGAATGGAAGGAAGGTTCGAGAAGGCGTACCCTCAATACGACTTGCAGATAGAATATATCTCACTCTCGGACGTTTGGCCGAAACTTATGGCCTCGATTCAAGCGAAAACGCCTCCAGAAATAGCCTATCTCGATCCGGATGTCGTAGTTGATCTTGCCAAGCCAGGGTACCTGCGCGACGTACAGCACCTGGTTGAAGCAACTGGTGAAGGAGGCGCCAGCGATTACCACGGCAGTGTTATGAGATTGGTGCAGCAGGAAGGGGCTACATACGGAGTACCTCCCACCCTGGGCATAATGTTTATGATGTACAGGAAGGATCTTTTCGGGGAAGCGGGACTCACCGTACCCGAGACCTGGGATGAGTATTTGGATGCCCTGGCTAAGGTAACTGCGGGAAAGAAAGTAAAGGGGAATAACCTCTTTATGGGTCAGATTCATGCCATACATCAAGTGCTTGTGTCAATGTGGTCAAACGGGGGTTACATGTTCGGTAAACCTAACGGCCCTGTTGTCCTTGACAGCCCGGAGAATGTGGACGCAGTCAAATTCTTGCAAAAGATGTGGGAGTATGCATCTCCTGGAGCTGCTGCCGATACCTACACTGACGCATTCATGCGTTTTGTAAACGGAGAGATAGCTACAGTTTGGGCATACGGCCGTACACTGGCAAACGTAGACCGATACAATCCTGATATGGCTGCTGATGTTGGAGCAGCATTTATACCGAGGTCCCCCACGGGAGCATTTCGTACCACGCTGTTCCCCCAATTCTTGGTCATATTCAAAGACGCTGCCAATATTGAGGGAGCAGAGGCGTTCATCAAGTTCCATATGATACCCGAGGAAAATATTCCGCTACTCGCTTCTGTTGCAGGTCACATTATGGACCCGAGAGCATCGGTTGGTCGCTCGGAGCTGTTCTTCAGTGATCCCGCAATGAAAAAATACAGATACGCGCTCGAGCTGCAAGCCCAGCTGATACCGTATGCCCGTAACATAGCGTTTGAGCATGGGGAGGTAGATTACAAGGCCGCGAAATTAACGAAGTCTCCCATACTCGTGGATCTCATGTACGACGCTATGCCGGGAGGAATGTCCGCAGAAAAGGCACTGGCGAAGGCAGTTCAGAGGACGGAGGAGCTACTGGCAGAATAG
>JBHIAL010000147.1:0-4072 GCA_046758525.1 bacterium | reverse complement strand
CTTGTTAATCAATCTCTCTGAATGTTTCCTTGATCCTATTTCTAATTTCATCTCTTATCTCTCTGAATACTGCCATCATTTCTTCTTCACTCCCACTAGCGTTAGCCGGGTCAATAAAATTCCAGTGAATGCATTTGACGCCTCCAGAGAAAAATGGACAACTTTCCTTTGCACTGTCGCATACTGTAATCACATAATCAAACCTCTCACCCAGAAATCTCTCTACAGACTTTGACTTATGTTTGGAAATATCTATGCCAACTTCAGCCATACATTTTATGGCGTAAGGGTTCACCTCTGAGGGTTTGATCCCAGCGCTGAATACCTCAAACTTATCTCCATAGAGTTGTCTTAAAATGCCCTCTGCTATTTGAGAACGACAGGAATTATGTGTACAAAGGAACAAAACCCTTTTCATAGATTTCCCTCAGTTTCGGCACTCACATAATGAGGTTTGCAATGAGGTAAATCCAATTGGCAGTGTTTGAATAAATTGCAGGTTCTCTTACAAACTGAAACCAGGATAAGCATTATAGGGACCTCAATCAACGGACCGACCACAGTGGCCAAAGCCGCACCCGACCCTACGCCAAATAACATTATCGCGGTAGCAATGGAGACTTCAAAATGGTTACTTGCCCCAATAAGGGCAGTTGGGGCTGCATCTTCATAGCTCAGGTGGAAAAACCATGACAAACCATATCCTATGGTGAATATAAAGAAGAATTCAACCAATAGGGGTACGGCGATCATTGCTATGACCAGAGGCATCTTTAATATGGTTTCGCCTTCAAGCGAGAAGAGCAATATCAGCGTAAATAACAAGGCGATGATGGAGAGATTACCCATAGCTGGCAATAGACTATTTTCGAACCAATCTATCCCTTTCCTCTTTATTACCTCTTTTCTGGTTATATAGCCAGCAAGGAGCGGTGAAGCAATATATATGGCTATGGTCAAGGCTAAGGTATCCCATGGAATAGCAATGCCGCTTATCCCTAAAAGGAATGCTGCTAAAGGTGCGTATAAGACCAACATTGTCAGGGAATTGATAGCTACCATCACCAGATTATGACCTTGATTTCCTCTCGCCAGATGACCCCACATCAGGACCATGGCTGTACAAGGGGCTACTCCCAATAAGATTATACCAGCAATGTACTGGTCAATATCGCCCGATGGTATAAATGGTTTAAAGATAACCCCCAGGAAGAACCAAGCAACCAAGGCCATAAAGAATGGCTTAATAGCCCAATTTACAAAGAGCGTAACGGCTATCGGCTTAGGCGTTTTGCCCGCTCTGATCACGGCTCCAAAATCTATTCTTAACATAATTGGATATATCATAAAGAATAAAGCGATGGCTATCGGTATCCAGACATCAGCTACGGTAAAACGAAGGATAAATGTGCCGATCTGGGGAAAAATCCTGCCCGCCATTATCCCTATTCCCATACATAGAAAGACCCACAGGGTCAGATACCTTTCAAAAAAGCTTAGCTTTTCTTTATGTTTGTGCATAGTTATCTCCTATCCTTTGATTGGATTTCTTACTGGTAGGTTTCTGAGCCAGATAACAGGCTGTCACACCCTTTCCAGAGCCTATGTCTAAAACTTTCTTGTCCTTTCCTATTTTGCACATCCTTGCCATTTCATCGGTTCTTTCTATTCCACCAGGATGAAGAATTTCCAAGCCACAAGAATACATCATTTCATCAATATCAGCCATTTTTCCCATTTTACTCATCTTCCTATTAAATTTCATCATGTTTGTACGTAGCTTTTGTACAAAAGCTACGATTAGCAATATTGAAATAGACCCATCTTCCTTCTTTTCTATCTTTGATAAGGGCGGCATTTTTCAGAATCTTGAGATGTCTTGAGATATTGTACTGAGACTCTTCCAAAGAATCAGTTATCTCACAGCAACAAAGTTCTTTTCCTGCTGCAATAAGAAGATGAACGATCCGCAGACGTGTCTCATCGCTGAGAGCTTTGAAGATTTCGGTGTATCCCTCCATTTCATTCCTCCTCAGTACTTATTCATAATTGCACAACTATACATATAATATAAAAAAATAAAAAGTCAAGTCTTCCCGCTTTCCCCTCATAGCTGATGTGATCTACCGCCAAAAGGTCACCATAATACTTAGTTAAATCACAAATCCGAATAACTGACTTACACATATTCTCCCTCTCAAGAATGGTTTCTTGGCAAAATCTTCAACAGTTGTTTTAAGGTTGATTGATCTTTAATGGTCTCTTTAGTAGGTAATAAGCCGCTAGTCCAGCGATGAACCCTACGGCCATATTAATCCACAGGGAAATAGAGGTGGTCAGTGCCACAATAAGAATATTCCATCCCCTAACGTCCTTCACAAATCTGGCTAACTGTATCCCTACCAAAAACATCATCGCCCCAATAATACTGGCAGGAAAAGCGGAGAAGAGATTGGCAATGGATCGAGCAAGAAAAAGCCCCAGGCTAATTTCTATTGCTCCCTCGATGATATTGGTGCCCCCTGTTCTCGCTCCAAAGTAATGCTGACCGGCTAGGCCCCCGGCTCCATGGCACATGGGCATCCCTCCAAAGAAAGGTACGGCCACATTCATTATCCCCATATTTATGGCTAGCTTCTTCTCAGTTACCGGCTTTTCCGGCCAATAGTGCTTGATAAGCGCTGCTGTGGCAACAACGGCATTGGTGAGGGTTAAGAATATCTGGGCGAATCCTACTAAAATCATGACCTGCCAGACCTCTCTAAAAGTAAAGATGGTAAGAGGTGGAAAGGTGATTTTAACTTGAAGTATTCCTGGCATCTTCCCGCTAAGGACTACAAGTGCTACACCCAGAAGAATGAGAACCAGAGCTGCTGGGGCGTACCGGCTCTTCCTTAAGATCAAAACGATGATGAGCGAGATGATCCCCAAAAGCCAAAAACTGGAAATCATTTTGAAACCCCGGATGGCTAAGAGTATACCTAAGGTCAGTTGTATGCCCCTGGTTACACATCTGGGCGTGATTTTGGCAATTTTGTGTATTAGTCCCGTGAAACCCAAAACCAGCCACACGATTCCGGTACCAAAGCCAGATGCGTAGATGAGGGAAGGTGACCACTTTTGCGCGATGGCGGTAGCGGCAATTGCCTTCTTAGGTTCTATGGGCATAGGTAGTCTATATACCAGTCCAGTGACAATATTAGCCAATCCCATCATCACCAGAAAACCGGCTGGATTCATTCCACAGACAGCAATGTAACCAATGGCCAGAGGGAACAAAGTACCAAAGTCCCCCATTGAGCCAGCTAGCTCACGCAGATTAAACTCAAACTCGCCAATGCGCATAGGATCTCCAACTGGTGCTTATCTAAATCCTATGAAAATCATTCACAAGGAACAGAAGCTGAAGTTACCTAGTTCTCCTTAACACAAGGATGCTCTTTAACCTCCCCATGACATTCCCTTACCTGCTCTGGAGTACATTCTTCTGGTTTGCCTTTTAATCTTTCTGGATACTCGCATCTTTCGGTCTTGATTTTCTTGCACATAGGCTCCACCTCCTCTGATTAGCTTTTAGTTCTAAGATTTTCACCTGGTAAGATTTCTTACTTCAATGGCTACACTATTCTGCATTTCTAGATCTTCCTTTTTCCTCAAAGATATTTAGTACTCTCTTTCTTAACCGACCAAGGTTATCTCTGTTAACCGAGTAATGTACCCAATATCCTCGTTTCTCTGCCTTAACTAAACCTGCCTCTTTGAGAATTTTTAAGTGTTGGGAGACAGCCGGTTGAGATATCTCAAGTTGGCATACTAAGGCATTAACACATAATGTTCTCCTGGATAGTAGAAAAAAGATCTTCAGCCTGGTCTCATCAGATAATGCCTTAAAAACCCTAGCCAAATCCTCCATACGTCACCATATAATTGTATTAAAATTTACTTATATAATAACAAATAAAAAATATTTGTCAAATCGCTTTTACGCAACAAAAACTTGACAAGGAAAAAAACTCTTTTATAATATCAATTTCCGATAACAAAGATTGATAACTAAGGAGATAAAGATGAG
>JBHIAL010000146.1:0-4074 GCA_046758525.1 bacterium | reverse complement strand
TTCAGAAGAAAGACCCACAGGTGTGTAGGGAACCCATTACCTAGAAAAGGACTGATAAATGAAGACGGTGTTGGTGGTTGATGATGATGAGCGCCTAAGAAAACAAGTATACTGGGCCTTAAAAGATTCCTACAGGGTTCTTCAAGCTGAGGATAGGCCTCAAGCCCATCAAGTAATGGAGGAAGCTCTGGTAGACTTGATATTGCTAGATTTACGTCTTCCTCCTAGGGTAAATACTCCGGAGGAGGGAATGAAAACTCTGGAGGAGATCAGAAGAGCCAAGCCTGAGATCGAGATAATCGTCATAACCGCCGATAAAAAAGAGGAGACATGTTTACGGGCTATCGAAAATGGTGCCTATGATTACTTCTCTAAGCCCTTTGACTTGGAGGAAATGAGAGTTGTCCTCAAGAGAGCACTCTTGCGACAGAATCTGGAGCGTAAAATTCAACGCCTGCGCTTGCAATTGAAAGAGAGATACAACTTCGCCGGTATGGTGGGCAAGAGCGAGCCAATGAGGCAGATTTTTGGGGTAATCAGAATCCTGGCTCAAGCTGATTGTACGGTTCTACTGCGGGGAGAAAGTGGCACCGGTAAGGAACTGGTGGCTCGAGCCATTCACTATAGTAGCCAAAGAGCCGAAAATCCTTTTGTGCCGGTAAACTGCGCCGCTATACCTGAAAGTCTTCTGGAGAGCGAGCTGTTTGGTTACGAGAAGGGTGCCTTTACGGGGGCAACCACCAGAAAACTGGGTAAATTTGAGTTAGCCTCTGGTGGGACCATTTTTCTTGACGAGATTGCCGATATGAGTTTAGCCATGCAAGCTAAGATATTAAGAGTTATTCAAGAGCGAACCTTTGGGAGGTTAGGAGGCACCAGACCGATAAAGGTTGATGTTCGTATTATCGCCGCTACCAACAAGGTTTTGGAAGAACTTATGAGGAAGAAAGCCTTCCGAGAAGACCTATATTATCGTCTAAATGTGGTCTCGATTTATCTTCCTGCCTTGCGTGAAAGAAAGAAGGACATCCCTTTATTGGTAAGTCATTTCTTAAGGAAGTACAATAGGGTAGATGACAAGAATGCAAAGGGTATCTCTAGGCAGGCCCTGAAATTGCTAATGGATTATGACTGGCCGGGCAATGTTAGGGAACTGGAGAACGTCATTGAGAGGGCCATCGTCCTGGGACAGGGAGACATGTTCCTACCGAGTGATCTTTCTCTGAAGGCAGGGGAGAAGCCTTTAAAATCAGGAGTTACTTCGAGTTCTGTGGATATTTCACTGGCTGAGGCAGAAAAAAGACTCATCGAAGACACCTTAAAACTCACCCACTGGAATCAGACCAAAGCGGCAAAGATATTAAGAATCCATCGAAACACTCTGCGAAGAAAAATGAGGCGTCTTAAGATTTACTAGGATGGATAAGTTGCTGCGTTCGTATACTATCTTACCCAGCCATTTTCTTCATTTCTTTTCCATTTCTTAAAAAGGAGGGGAAGCTTTAGATAAATGAAGCTTCGAGCTAAATTCACTTTCCTATTCATTGGTTTAGTGGTCTCAATGGGGCTTGTAATAGCATTTATTACCTTCAAGTGGCAGAGGAGAGCTATTGAGGAACAGATGAGGGAAAGAGGTGCTGGTATCTGTAGAACTTTAGCCGTAACCGCTGCTGAGGCCATGCTGACCCACGATTTTACTAAGTTGAGACAATACATTGACGAGATCGAAAAGAGTCACCCGGTAGCTTACCTTGTAATAATGGATACTACCGGAAGGATAATGGTCCACAGCGACCCCGAACAGGAAGGCAAGGTACTGGGTGGTCCCACTGACATAAGAGCCGCCGGAGCTGAGAGACTTGTTGAGCAGAGATATATTGGAGAAGAGAGTGAGCCTCTCTATGACATAGCTTTACCTATCGATTTTGCTTCCCAAAAATGGGGGGTAGCAAGAGTGGGGTTTTCCCTGGTTGGTCTGAACCGGGAGCTTGCTCAAGCAGCGAGGAACATTGCTCTTCTCATCATGGGGGCTGTTTTGACGACAATAATGGTCGTGGTCATGGTAGGGAAGAAGATCACCCATCCGGTTCGGCAGCTTATCAGCGGTATTGCCAGTATCTCCAGAGGAGATCTTAGTCAGAGAGTCCGGGTTGAGAGCAGGGACGAGATGGGTGAAATAGCGGATGCTCTTAACCGAATGACCGATGATTTGCAGAAAAATAGAAAAGAACTCGAAGAGGTCGAGTCGAGGCTCAGGGTCTATACGGAGGAGTTGAAAAAGAAGCTATTGGACCTATCAGCCTTGAATAAGGCTAGTGGAGTTTTGATCTCCACTCTGGGATTAGAAAAAAAATTGGATTTGATTGTTAACACCGCTACTTCCATAACTAATGCCCAAAAGGGCCTCCTCATCTTCACTGATAAGAGAGGAAAGAGGCTAAACCTCAGGGCCTCTCAGGGAGGGGATATTGATATAAATGCGCATAAGAAAATTGCCCGATGGGTTATGAGGAACAATAAACCCATTTTGATAAAAGAAGGGACCAGGGGTCTGTTGTTCGAAGAGTTGTTAGAAAAGGATGCCACCGACCCGATTATGTGTGCTCCTTTGAAGACTAAGAATGAGCTTCTAGGAGCCATGGCGGTGGAGAGTTCGATGTCCGAGAAAGACTTTACTGAAGCTGATTTAGAATTATTTTCCACCTTTGCCAACGAGGTTGCCTTGGCTCTGGAAAATGCTTCGCTAACGGAGAATCTGATTGAGTCCCGGGAATTAGACTCCTTCAACAGAATAACTTCCATCATCATTCACGATCTAAAGGGTTCTATTAACGGGTTATCTCTTCTCCTTTACAATGTTGAGAAAAATTATGACAATCCTGAGTTTCGAGCCGATTTGATGGCCACTATCGCTGACACGATAAAAAAGACGGAGGACTTGATAGCCCGGCTAACCAGTCGGCCTCATCTGCTGGAGCTCCGATCCGAGTCGGTAAACCTTCTGCTTCAGCGGCTCGTGGAAAAATTATATCTGAGAAAGCTCCCGGATGTGGAACTAATCGAGGAATACGGTGAGCTACCGAAAATGATGATTGACGCGGACAACATGGAGAGAGTATTTGAAAACGTCATTCTTAACGCCCTGGAAGCTATGCCCAATGGGGGAAAGCTCACCATAGTTACGAGAAAAACAAAAAAACCATTAGCGGCGGTGGTTGAGATCATTGACACCGGCAGGGGTATGACGAAGGAATTCATAAATCATAATTTATTTAAGCCCTTCAGGACTACCAAAAGGAAAGGGCTGGGGTTAGCCCTGTTTTCCTGTAAAGAAATCGTTTCCTTACATGGAGGAAAAATAGAGGTGAAAAGTGAGCTGAGCCGGGGAACGAGCTTTGTGATCAGGTTACCCATTCTGGCTGTAGATGGAAGGCTCAAAGCGATAAGAAAGCTCCTGGGGGAATATCTATTGGAGACAGAGTCTATAAAGAAAGAACAATTAGAAAGAGCTCTGAAAATCCAGGTCAACGACAAAAGGAAGATAGGAAGAATCCTGCTCGATCTGGGATTCGTGAGGGAGCAAGAGGTGGAATTAGCCTTAGAGAGACAGCAGGTGGCCGAAAGGCACCTATGCGATTTATTACAGAGAATTGGGTTGGACTCCGAAAATGATACTGATGAGGGAGGATGAACCCCTCTCTTTTCTCCCATTTTGCTTTCCCTATGGTAGCCGCAGGCTTTAGCCTGCGTTTATGCGCACCCTAAAGGTTGCGGCTACCTTGCCCCATTTTCTCGACTTACCTTTTTCATCTTCCTGAGCAAAAAACTTTCCCCAATCATGGCCTGCCCCATTTTGATGCAGCTACCCTGTGACACGAGTATCAACCTTAAAGGTAGTATGCACTCAAGGGATTGCCTTATCTTAGTGCATAATATGCACCCACATAGGGCACGTAGATCAGTTGGTCTCATCTTTTAGATAACCATCCTTACCTACCCAATTCTTTGTACACTCAATAGGTCAAGCTAGAAGCTTTTTTGGATAATCCCACCCAGCTTTTTTCCTCACTTAAA
>JBHIAL010000145.1:0-4117 GCA_046758525.1 bacterium | reverse complement strand
TAAAGAAATTGTCGGTGATCTGTTTGATGGTTTGGGCCTGCTCAGCATTGGTGGCCTTGAGTGAAGCATTCTGGGCTGTGAGTGAATCAAGCTTGCTGTTAAGTTCTCCGGTTACCTTAAAGAAATTGTCGGTGATCTGTTTGATGGTTTGGGCCTGCTCAGCATTGGTGGCTTCGAGATTAGTGGACGCGGCCTTAAGACGATCCAGCTCACTTCCCAACCTTTGAATTCTTTTCAAATAGACATTGGTGATCTCTTCAATTTTTCTAGCTTGTTCGGCTGTGGTTGCTCTTAGCTTTTTGATCTCTGCCTCCAGTTGACCGGTTACTTTGAAGAAATTATCCTTCATCTGCTCGATTATCCATACCTGATCAGTAATTGCCGCTTTAGCTTCTTCGAGTTGTTTTCTCAACGATTTTTCTTGGGCCTGAACCGGTATCTGAGTCCAGAGTATACCACATGCTAATAATCCTACCGCCCCGCATCTCTTCAAAACATTCTTCGTTAACATTTCTCAGAACCTCCTCCGTTCCTCGAGTATTTTAAAAAAATCACTTTCACCTCCTTTCTTCACAAAATCACGAGTTTCTTAACTCACGCCTACCTATTTGTGTGGGCGTCGAATGTCTTCGATTTTGAAGTTATTCTAACAAACTCTCTCTGAATTGTCAACAACCCCCTTACGTCGGTTACCTGATTGAATGGTTTGACGCGGGAATTTTTCCAAGGAGAGGCTCCTCAAAAGCTTTCCCCATCATCACTTCAAAGCAAAATATTCAAGACTAATTTTTCCTGTATTTATCAGGTTGATACCGACCCAATTCGTTCCACTGCTTCTTGCATTCTTTTCTCATCAACTACCAGAGCAAACCTTACGTAGCCCTCACCCCCGTCTCCGAAGCCGATTCCAGGGGCAATAACCACTCCTATTTTCTCCAGTAAGAATCTGCTGAATTCTAGAGACGACATTCCCGAATAGCCGGGAGGAAGAGGAGCCCAAACATACATAGTAGCCCGGGGAGAATTCATCTTCCACCCATAGCTTGCCAGCCCCTGCACCAATATATCTCTTCTTTTCTGATATGTTTCACAAATTTCCCTCACACAGTCTTGAGAGCTCTTTAAGGCAAATGCAGCTGCTTTTTGGATAGCAGTAAATATCCCAAAGTCGATGTAGCGCTTAACTCGAGCCATAACATCTATAAGGTAGCTATTCCCCACTACAAATCCTATCCGCCATCCAGCCATATTGTAGGTCTTAGAAAAAGATTGAAATTCAATCCCTACTTCTTTGGCACCGCCTATCTGGAGAAGACTGGGAGGCCGATACCCATCAAAAGCTATCTCCGAGTAAGTGAAGTCATGAGCTAAGATAAGATTGTGTTTTTTAGCAAAAGCAACTGCTTCTCTAAAAAAATCCGGGGATGCTGTAGCTCCAGTGGGATTATTTGGATAACAGAGAAAAACTATCTTTGCGTGGTTGGCAACCTGCTGGGGAACAGAGGAAAAATCTGGGAGAAAATTGTTTTTCTCATTAATGGGAAGACGATGAAGTACTCCCCTCGCTAATAAAGCTCCATTAAAGTGAACTGGATAGGCTGGTGTAGGAACTATAGCTATATCATTCAGGTCAAGAAAGCTTAGATAGGTAACTACTATCCCCTCCTTTGACCCAAGGAGAGGAAGTATTTCCTTCTGAGGATCCAGCCAGACTCCAAACCTCTTTTCATACCACTCTGCGATGGCTTCTCTTAACTCCTGGTCTCCCCAGGTCGAGGAATATCGATGGGAAACAGGGTCCATCACTGCTTCATTTAATTCCTGTATAATGTGAGAAGGAGTGGGTAAATCAGGATTACCCATTCCGAGATCGATTAAATCTTTTTTTTCATGCCCAACCTTTTCCTTAAGTTCGTCAATTACACCAAACAGGTAAGGAGGAATTCTTCTGATTCTTTCTGCTACCGGCATCATTTTCTTCTCCTTTATCTAATCTCATCAGGACCGGCAATCCTGCCCTTAATTGACGAAGCAGCAGCCACTGCTGGACCAGCTAGATAAACTTCACTTTCGGGATGACCCATTCTTCCTCTAAAATTACGATTGGTAGTGGCAACTGCCACCTCTCCTTTCCCCAGTACACCCATGTGTCCTCCAATACAAGGTCCACAGGTGGGAGGGCTAACCAGGGCGCCTGCCTCTGAGAAAACCCGAAGCAATCCCTCTTTTAGAGCCTCGAGGTAAACCAAAGGAGTAGCCGGAATAATTATCAGCCTGACCCCTGAATGAACTTTCCTTCCCTTCAATATTCGGGCGGCAGCTCTTAGGTCTTCCAAATGACCATTGGTGCAAGAGCCTATAATCGCTTGATCAATGGTTACTGATTTTACCTCTGATATTCCCTTAACATTGGCGGGTAGAGAGGGTAAGGCCACCTGAGGCTCAATTTTGCTAACGTTGTATTCCCTCGTCTCCAGATATTCAGCCTCAGGATCACTGTAATAAAGGCTAAAATCCCTTTCTCCTCTTCCCTTAATATAATTTAAGGTAATCTCATCTGGCTCGACAATGGCATTCTTAGCTCCGGCTTCGACAGCCATGTTGCACATGGTAAATCGCCCTGCCATACTCAGCCTGGAGAGAACCTCGCCGGTGAATTCCATACTCCGATAAGATGCTCCATCAACCCCTATATCCCCAATTGTATAAAGGATCAGATCCTTGGCGCTAGTCCATGGCTGAAGTTCATCATAATATACCAACCTAATGGTTGAGGGAACCCTAAGCCAGATCTTACCGATGATCATGACAGCAGCTAGATCTGTACTGCCCACTCCACTGGCAAAAGCAGCCAAAGCTCCAGCAGTACAGGTATGAGAGTCAGCTCCAATTACTAGATCTCCCGGGAGGATCAATCCCTTTTCCGGGAGCAAAACATGCTCTATGCCGGAGTCTCCTGCCTCAAAATAATGAGTGATGCTTTGGTGTTGCGCAAATTCGCGGACCAGTCTGCATTGCTCTGCCGTGATTACATCCTTATTGGGGGTGAAATGATCGAGTACGAAAGTCACTTTTTCTGCATCAAAAACTTGGCCTCCACCCCACTCCTCAAATTTCTTTATGGCCAAGGGAGCAGTAATGTCGTTGGCAAATGCAAGATCGACCTGGGCCTCGACAAATTCTCCTTCTTTCACCTCGGCTTTTTCGGAATGAGAAGCTAGGATTTTCTCAGTAATGGTCATCGGCATGGTGAAACCCGTAAGTCCTTCACCCTCTCCACTACTGCCTTTAAATGAGCAGGAGTGCTTCCACAACAGCCGCCCACTATCTTCACTCCTAGGTTTACAAATCTTTCCATCCAATCAGCCATTTCTCCCGCACCCACAGGATAAATTGTCTTGTTCTCTTTTAAATGTGGTCCTCCAGCATTAGGCTGAAATATCAAAGGAAGTCGGGAGACAGCGCACATTTTTTCTGCCACCGGGAAAAGACTCTCGGGACCTACACTACAATTTGCTCCCAAAGCGTCTATCCCTAGGCCTCCTACAACATTGGCCACAGAAGAGGGGCCCTCACCCATTAATGTCTTTCCGTTTTTTTCAAAGGTCAGTTGACAAACAATAGGAGTCTCACACATCTCTTTCGCTGCCCGTATGGCGATCTTTGCCTCTTCCACAGACATCATTGTCTCTATGACAATAAGATCAGCCCCTTCAGCACAGACTGCCTCTATCTGCTCTTTAAATGCAGAAAATGCCTGGGCCGGATCAAGAGTCCCCCAAGGCTTGAGGAGGGCTCCCAGTGGCCCTATAGAGGCACCTACCAGACAAGGAAAGTCTACTTTTCTGGCGATCTTAACTCCTTCTCTATTAATAATCTCTACCTCATCGCCCAAACCATATCTTCTCAGTTTGATTCTGTTTGCTCCAAAAGTGTTAGTTTCAATCACATCTACCCCCACCTTGCAATACGAGTTATGAACATCAGCTACCATATGAGGGTGAGTTAGATTTAGCCGCTCCAAAGGCGCATCTTGAGGCACACGTTTCTGTTGGAGGCTGGTTCCCATTGCCCCGTCAAAAATGATGGGCCCTTCTCTCTTTAGTAAATCCCTGAA
>JBHIAL010000144.1:0-4128 GCA_046758525.1 bacterium | reverse complement strand
TCGGGAAAGACGTGAAACTCGTCACTCCGCTCCTCAGACAACACGTCTTTCTTCTTCCTCAACTCGAAGACTCGTCAAGGTGACTGATCTAAGGCTTCTTCGGGGAAAGTCCCTCGATACGCGTATAAATCTTCTAGATATTAATACTTTCCTGGATTTTTAGTTAAACAAAAAGGGAACTCACTGATTTATTTTCATGAATACGTTTCATAGCCTCTCCCAGCAGGGAAGAAACTGAAAGAACCTTTATTTTGGATTTTATTCTTCCTTTATTCAGAGGGATAGTGTCGGTAACCACCAGCTCTTTTAAGGGGGATTTGTCAATTTCCTCGCAAGCATTCCCGGAAAGAACCGGATGAGTACAACTAGCATAGATAGCCCGGGCGCCCTCTTTTTGTAAAACCTCCATGGCCGCCACCAGGGTCCCCCCGGTGTCAATCATGTCGTCAACGATGAGAACCTCTTTTCCTTTTACCTCACCCACTATGCGTACCACTTCGGCTTCGTTAGCCACCGGTCTTCGTTTATCCACTATGGCTAAAGATGCATTCAGCCTTCTGGCATAGGCACGGGCTCTTCTCATTCCTCCCATATCAGGGGAAAGCACCACCAGGTCCTGAAGTTTCTTCTTTAGAAAATAATCTATAATTACCGGAGCGGCAAACAAATGGTCCACTTTGATATCAAAAAATCCCTGGATTTGGGTGGCGTGAAGATCCATGGTGAGCACGCGATCCGCTCCTGCCGTACTAATTAAGTTAGCTACCAGTTTAGCGGTGATGGGGACTCGGGGCTGATCCTTTCTATCTTGCCGGCCATATCCATAATAGGGGATGGCGGCAGTGATTCTCCTTGCTGATGCTCTTTGAAAAGCATCGATCATTATAAGTAATTCCATTATATTCTCATTGGCGGGAGGGCTGGTAGGCTGAAGAAGGTAGACATCCTTTCCTCTCACATTCTCATTGATCTTAACATATACTTCCCGGTCGCTAAAATATCTAATTTCCATCTTTCCTAAATGAATTCCAAGGTAATCGGCTATCTTTTTTGCCAGAGCCGGATTTGCCCTTCCGTTAAAAAGTCCCAATTCGTCTTCCAGACTCATTTTAGCTCCTCCATGGGGATCGAAATTCATCTGCCACTTCCCGAAAAACTCTCTTTTTAAGCCCCTCCTATGGGTTGATTTCTGACTTATCATATACAAATGATCCAATTTGTCAAAATTTATTTCCTTCTCTTGACGCCTGAAATGACTTCAATTATCATGAAAACAGTTATTAGGAGTGAGAAGATGTCCGCCAAAAAGATCCTGCTTATTAATCCCAATCAGTTAAAACCGGTGGTCTGTCCCATTGCTCTGGATTGTCTGGCTTCTTCACTTAAAGAAAAAGGATATGCAGTCCATCTCCTTGATCTTGCCTTTTCTTCAAATTTTAAAACTTTAGTGGATGATTATTTTGAGAAAAACTCTTGCCACGCCATAGGCGTTACTATCAGAAATGTTGATGACTCCTTCTGGATATCTAGCGATTTTTTCCTGCCCCGCATAAAAGAGATAACCGATCATATTAAGTCCAAGACCGATGCTCCCATAATTCTGGGAGGATGCGGCTTTTCCGTGATGCCTGAGAGAATCTTAAAGTTCTTTGAGTTAGACTTGGGTATTTGTGAGGAAGGAGAAGACTCTTTTCCTTCTCTTCTGGAAAAAATTCAAGATAAGCGTTATTATTCTAGCATCCCTGGTCTCGTCTACAGAACTGAGGGAGGCTTTCGAAGAAATCCTACCAAAAATTTCGATTTGAGCCGAAACGTCCGGCTAACCAGAGACGCAATAGACAATGAAAGATATTTTCAGGAAGGGGGAATGGGAGCAATTGAAACCAAAAGGGGATGCAGCAAGACTTGTATATATTGCCTCGATCCTCTCTGTAAGGGGAGGAAAGTTAGACTTCGTCGGCCTCGAAATGTAGTAGATGAAATAGAGATTATGCTTGGCAAGGGAATCAACTATTTTCACCTCTGTGATAGTGAGTTTAATCTACCTTATCACCATGCTAAGGCCATTTGTGAGGAGATAATTAAAAGGGGCTTGGCTGGTAGAATATTCTGGTACACCTATGCCTCCCCTACTCCTTTCACCCCCGAGCTAGCTTCTCTTATGAAAAGATCAGGCTGTGAGGGTGTCGATTTTGGAGTGGATAGTGGATCTGATGTGATGTTGAAACGACTGAGCAGAGACTTTACTTCGCATGATCTAGTGAGAACGGCCAAGATCTGTCAGCAGCATGACATTACCTTTATGTACGACTTACTACTAGGGGGTCCGGGTGAAACCAAGCGTAGTCTCAAAGAGACTGTGGGTTTGATGAAAAGGGTAAAACCTTCCCGAGTCGGGGTAGCTATAGGGATAAGAATTTATCTGGGAACTCGTCTTTCTGAGATGGTTTTAAGAGAGGGTAGTTTGGAAAATAATAAAAATCTACACGGCAAGATCGAGGGAAATGAGGATTTCTTTGAGCCAATTTTCTATGTCTCATCTTTAGTAGGAGAAAAGATACTGCCCTTTGTAGCCACCCTGGTTGGAGGAGATGAAAGGTTTTTCCTTCCCACTACACAAGACATGGATGATAACTACAATTACAATGACAACAGCATCTTAGTGAACGCGATCAAGAAAGGCTACCGGGGAGCCTTCTGGGATATACTAAGAAGAGTCCATGAAAATAAGTAAACCCCGTTAGAGATAAAATCTCTAACGAGGTAAAGGAAAGATCTACCGCTCTAAACATGAGTAAGAATTTTGGTTTCTTCTTTTTTCTTTTCTTCTGTCTTCTTTTTCCACTTGTCTAAGACGGACCTTTTAAACTTCCAGCCACCTCGCTGCTTGGAGCAGAATATCTTTCCCTCGCGTGCTTTCTGAAGCAACTCGAGAAGGGGAATGTCCAAGTATTCGGCTGCCTCTTTAGCGGTCAGAAGTTTATCGGGATACTTTTTCTTGGAGGAAAGGTATTTTTCTGACACCACCAGACGATCCAGTTGCTCCTTGACCTTTCCTAAATCTTCAAAAATCTGCTCTATTTCATCGAGCTCTACCCCTTTAAGGTACTCCAGGTATTCAATTTTCCAGTCTATGATTTTTTCCTCAATTTTCTCTAACAGTGTTCTTATCTGCTTCATCCGGATTTTACTTCTAGGACTTTTAGCACCCCAAGTGGCAAGAACAATAAAAGTGAAAAGAGAGCCCGCGATAAGACCAACAATGAGAAGACTTCCCGGATCTAACCATAGTTGCATAGTTAAACCTCCTCATAGCGGCTCCAGATTTGCCAATTTCTGGCAGTTTAAAAGCCTGGTTATCTAAAGAGATCCCATCAAATCAAAAGAGAATACCGCAAAAAATTGATCGAAGGGCCGCTTTTTTCTAAAAATTTCCAGCATGGCAAGCTATAACTACCTTAATTCAAGGGAAATTTCAGTGCTTTGGGCTACTTGCGATATTCATTGTTGGATGCTATAATCTCTTAAAGAACTCAAGGAGGTGTTATACTTGGAAAATACCCAGTTCAGGGATATGAGAAGTATTGGCAGAGCTTTCCTCTTAATCAATGTGGTAACTGGTAAAGAAGATATCATTGTGGATAAGCTCCTGAAGCTTGAGGAAATACGTGAGGTTCACCTCGTTCCTGGTGACTACGATATTCTAGCAGTGATAGAAG
Organism: bacterium; assembly: GCA_046758525.1. Taxonomy (GTDB): domain Bacteria; phylum Aerophobota; class Aerophobia; order Aerophobales; family AE-B3A; genus AE-B3B. The sequence goes on along the minus strand of JBHIAL010000144.1, from coordinate 409 downwards.
TAGAAACTGGTCTTATTAAGCCCGCCCCTGAAAAACTCGCAGAGATTGTCAAAGGAAAAGTTCGGAAAATTACCGGTGTCTCCCACACCATGACGCTCATTCCTCTTGTTTCAAAGGTTAAAAATAGATAATTGGATCATAGTTTTCTTTCCATCAAATGGTCCAACAGATGGTGCTGCAGGGGAGATTTCTTGCCTTGAGCTTTAATTACGGATCTGTCTCTTATTTCTGCCGGAACTCAACTGGATGATTCTTGGGGGACTGAGTAGGCCAGATGTCAATTCAATCTGGGTAGAAGTTAGAATTGCCAGTTTACTACTTTACCACTTTGTTTTCACCCCAAATAAAAGATAGCAGAATAAGAGAAAATTGTCAAATTTCTAACCCATGATGCCTCAAGTTTTCTTGA
>JBHIAL010000143.1:0-4136 GCA_046758525.1 bacterium | reverse complement strand
CTTAGGTTGATACAAAGAGACATCTATTATCTCCACATCTTTGGACGGCTTCACTTCTGGTTCATCACCAGGTCTTTGTATTCCCAGTTTCTTACGCACCCCCCTTGATTTATTTGAATACCAACCGTAGTAACGAACCATCTGAAATGATTTGTCAGGGATATGCTGTGTGATGGCTGCTATAAACTCTTCGGCTGTGTATACCTCAAAATTCCTTTTGTCCTTGCCATAGGTCATCTTTGAATGGTAGATAACTTTGCCGGTCTCATCTATATATGTCACATTCTCAAGAGAGAAGGTGTTGCGAATAATATACTCTGCTAAGGCCTCTCTGCCCTCTTCGTCATCCCTTGCAACCCTACCCCATTGTCTACACTGAAACCAGAATGTCTCCATTTCATAAGTCTATTGATTAAATAATCGTTGATCTTCCCCTCATCTTTAAGCATCTTGAAGACCTTGGCACGGAAGATATCTTCAAGTGGCTTTAAATCAACCTTTGGCATTACATAGAAGGTTCCATTCTTTGCAAAGAGTCCATCTGAAACAAGTGCGTGGATGTGTGGATGAAACTTGTCGGCATAATCTCCAAAGGTATGTATGGTCATAACCACGCCAGGCACTCCATCCTTAAGCCCTATTGTCTTTGTTAAAAACAAAAGCAGACTTTCATAAGCACTATGACATAGCCTTGTAAGGAGAGCCCTGTCATACTTAAAATAGATACGGAGCATTATGGGGATACTGAAGACATATTGCCGATGGGGAATCGGGTAGAGGAGATTATCCCGTAAATTTTCTCCAAACTGAATCACCTTTTTGCTGTGGCATGAAGGACAAAACCAGCGGCCTTTACAACTAAATGCCAACAAATACTCATCATTACAATCCTGGCATCTGACTCTGGCAAAACCCTCTCTAAGATCACCACACCTCAGATATTCATAAACCACTTCACAAATCACAGGACGAAGAAACCCATACTCTCGCTCAAACCTCTCTTCATAACACTCCTCAAAATCCTCAAAATGATTATTAAAAAGCCTCCATAAAGGAGATGCCTCAGATTCTCTGGGATGATATACTCTATCCATATTGTTTGTCCTAAGTAAGGTTCCAAAAAGGAGAAGAAAGGTATCCACATCAGAATTAACCCTCTCAATATCCATGCCAATCTCCTTTTAAGGGGATAAAAAATTATGGGGAATCTATATAATTGATTGATAATTAAGGGAAATATCAATGTTATGAGAGAAAGGAAGGTATTTGCTGATGAATCTTAATATTGCCTCAATATGAATATCTATTCATACTGATTCTTTTAGGGGATAATAGGATTGCTTGTAACTTAATGATATGATAGCACTTTTTCTCTATGAATATCTGTTCGTATATTCCTGCACAGATATTCATATCATAGGCAGAGAAATCCTCATCTTATGGAAAGGATAGCATACAGAGAAAGATATGATTCCAATTATCTGACCTTGTCAACATTACAATAGAAAACCTTCCTTTGGAAAAAGTTTCATAAATGAATTAAACAGTATATTATATTCTGTATTTCGGGAATCCTTCCCGTTCCACTTCCTTTTGGATTCATTTCGGAACTTTGTCCCGAAACACAACAATAATATGGGGGTTGTCCCAATTGAAATATTAGAAATATTAAGGGCTGACAAAGGCCTTTTAATGGGTGACCCCTTTTTCCCCTGTAATTGATTGTAACCTAACAATACTTAGGGCTTATTAAAAAATAACTTCACATTTTGATGCGTAATCTTCACATTATCTTTGAAAGATTCTTTTACCCAAAAACCTCAATATAGCTCACTATTATCTCGTCTTTTGGTTAAAAAAATCTTTCAAATCTAACGCAAATCTTACACCTGAAAATACGAAGTTATTTTTTAACAAGCCCTTAGAGCATTAACTTCTCTTTTGGATTTGTTTCGGAACAGACTCCCGAAATACAGAACACTGAATTCATTTATCTTACGGGTAATACTTTTTTAAGATTAAGACTGTATTTTTCTTCCACTTCTTCTGCTGTCTTATTAATATATTCTATCTTCTCTTCCACAGTCATATGTCTTGTCTCTTCGTATATCTTCTCTTGAATCTGATGTATCTGTCTCATCGTTTCAGACTCTTTATACATCTTCTATCACCTCCCTAGGAGTACAAAGATCAATAGCTTTATAACCCATAAAAGTATTTATTCCTATTACTTCTATCCTTGTTTTGTGTTTTACTATATGTTCAAAATTCCAACTAACTACTACATCTAAATCGTTCACCGAAGCCACAGCTATATGAGTAGCGTCATTCCCATATTTAACTGGTATCACTCCCTCTACAATATATTTATTAGCTAGTGTCCATCCATAAATAGACATTTTTAAGTGCTTAGAGCAGTAACAATTAGTGATTCAAACACAGTTCAAGCTGAAATGTTAGCCCGAACCCAACATAACCTACGATATTAAACAAAAAGAGCTACATTTCATCCTTTTTTTGATACACCTCTACTATACCTGTCAGCATCTCACAATAATCTTAGAAAAAAATCAGTTCAGGCCAACTGCTTCCTTGCAATCGTAAGCAAGTTTGCTGATATAATGGCTGACCAAACATAGCTCTTAAATGATGAAAACCCTTTCCATAAACACCTGCCAAGACCAAAACTTCTTTTTAACCAGGAGATTCCTGATTCTATGCCTGCTCTAAATCTCTTTAATTTTTTATACACCCATTCACTTCTGCACATATCCTCTTCATCAAGACCTTTCTTTTTGGCAAAACAGACATCTTTTATCCCCTTTGACTTTGCTGATTCTAAATTCGCTTTTGATGTAAATCCCCCGTCCAATGAGGCTTTGAGGGGATAACGGCCATATATATCTTTCTGCCTGTCAAACATCTGATCTGTTAATGTAGAGTCTGCAGGGTTGCCCTCCAATACTACACAATCAAGTATAAGATTAGATGAACCGCCTGTGAGGCATACCTTATGACCGTAATAGGTATCACGCCTGTCTTTTTTTATAATGTCTGTATGTGTCTCAAATATTGAAAATATCTTTTCAGTTGCAGGTACAGTCTCTCCATGAATTATCCTCCGCTCTGTCTGCTTTTTTACCTGTTCTGCAAGGCCAATATAATGTTCAAGATCATTTGCTATGCTCTGGGCTAATAATGTCTCCTGGAGGTCGACTGATACTACTCCTTTCAGTTCTCTGATTGCTGCTTTTGCATATCCTATGACCTTACAGGTTATTTTCAGAAGGTCATTGTACCTCTTTGTTCGTGTCTTTTTACTGCTGGTGTTCATTATATTCAACATCCTGCGCTTAGCACGTTTTGTATGATTCTAATAGGTGAAATTTATTCCGCTTATTTTCTCCTTCCCTCTTTTCATTAATCGATCAAGAACTCGTACTGAATCCCAGAGAAGGCTTGAGTCTGTCGGATTATGTATATCTGACGATACTACACTGCAATCTATCCTTACTTTTTTCCCTCCCTCTATTTTCTCTGCTTGGGCATAGGCAATCACAATCTTATTTATCTTCTCCCATGTATCAGGTGATATCGCTTTTATGTTTTTACTTAATGCTGATTTCCCAAATACTTTATCGAAAAAACCAATTTTACAGAAACTCCTATAACTGCGGGAATCAGCAAGGTGAAATGAAAGCTCTTCATAACTGTACCCTTCCATTTGCTTTATTATAGCAGCTCGAACTACTTGTTCAGCTGTTATTCCATTTGCCCCGCTTCCTGCTTTCTTGGCATTCGGGGAAAGGTCTTGTAAGGCCAGATCATATATGCTATGATTTTGGTCAAGTATTTTATTGATCTTTTCCAGTTCTTCAACTTTGGGGTGGACTGGGGTTTTCTCTAAAAGGGGAAGCTGTTTTTCATATTTCTTTCGCATATATATAAACCTCCTTGTTGTGTTTGTATTGTATTTTCAATGACTTACAAAAATATTATACTAAACTCAACAAGTAAAAGTCCACCCCAAAATGACTCTTTTCCCCTTTTATTTCAATTGCTTCCATCTTATGGATGGACACTAACTTGAATTGCAAGTTGCAAAATGAAAAATGCAAATTGAAAAATTAAGGAAG
>JBHIAL010000142.1:0-4147 GCA_046758525.1 bacterium | reverse complement strand
TGGGAACTCTAAGGTATTCCACTAAGGCGTTATCGAATTTTTTCTCATTAAACCAACAATCTCCTATTCTAAACTGGGCCTCTACTGCCAATTGACTTTCTTCGGTAGTTTTGACCACGTGGGAATAGTGTTGGCGTGCCTGGACAAATTTTTCCCTTTGGAAAAGGGAATTAGCGAGTTTTAAGTGAGCCAGAGGAGCCAAATCATGTTCGGGAAATCGTTCGATAAATTCCTCCAAGGTTTCTCCCTGCTTTTCCCAATTACCCAGATTTTCCCAGCAGAGGGCACTTTCATAGAGGGAGTTGAGGATGATCTCTTTCTCTTTAGTCACCTGGAGAGCCTGGCTATAAGAGTCGATAGCCTCCCTAAATTTTCTCTGTTTAAATAAAGACTCTCCCAATTGGTAAAAAACTTCTCCTCGTAAGGGATCTTCGGGAAATAGCTTAATGAATTGAGAATAATAGGAGGCGGCTTGGGGAAATTTACCTAATCTGTAAAAACTCCAACCAGCCCGGTAATAGGCCTGGGAAAGATAGGAGCTCTCAGAGAAATTGTTAATAAGCTTTTCCAGTTCTGAAACGGCTTCCTGCCACTTTTCTTTTCTCAGAAAATGAATGGCTATCTTCCACTGGGCATAATCAGCTCTCTCAAAATCGGAATACTCTCTTATCACTTTGCGGAAAACTTCCAAGGACTTGTCTACTTGATCCATCTGCTCATAACATTCACCTATTCTAAGCCAGGCGGGAGGAGCAAAGTTGCTGTTTGGATATTTCTCGATCAAGGTTTTGAAGATATTCAGAGCTTCTCCATATTTTTCCAGATTATAATCGGACTCTCCTATAAGAGAATAGGCATAAGGATGGAGCTGCTCTTCCCGGGGGTAATTGAGGATTACTTTTTGCAATGCCTCTTCGGCTTGTTTGAACCTGTTTTGGTGAAAGTAGGTCCACCCAATGAACAATTGAGCATTAGGAGCATTTTCGTTCTCAGGATAAAGGGTTAGAAATCGTTGATACCCTTGTCTCGCTTCATTATACTCAGCCAGTTTGAAATGAGACTGAGCGATTTGATAAATTGAGTATGAAACAAGATTTGAAGTGGGGTAATTTTTCTCTATCTCTGAGTAGGTCTGAATAGCTTCTCTAAACTTCTTCAAATTAAAAAGGCTGCTTCCCTTCATTAGGAGGGCATTATCGACCCACTTAGACTGAGGGTAATTCTGGATGACCTTGTCAAATTCAGCTCTTGCAGCCTCAAACCGATTTTGTTTTAAATAACACCACCCCCTCTCATATTGAGAACGTTCAGCCAGTGGATTATCAGGGTGATCAGTGATAACCTTCTGGAATACTTCAAGTGCTTTTCCATATTGGGAAAGGTTAAGGAAAGATTCTCCTAACCAGAAAGTTGCATCTGGGATATACTCAAAGTTAGGGAATTTTTTAATTAGCTGACTTAAATAATTTGCTGCCTCCTCATATTTTCTCTCATCAAGGTAGGCATAAGAAATTCCATAAAGAGAACCCGGGACAAAGTCACTTTGCGGATAATCGTTTACTACCTTCAAATAACTTTCTCTCGCAGAGGAAAACTTGTTCTGGTAATAGAGGCAATCTCCCAAACGAGTCCAGGATTCGGCAAGATTAGGTGAATCTGGGAAGGCAGCGATGTATTTTTGAAAAGCATCGCCCGCCCGGGGATAATTTTTTTCCTTAAAATAAGTATAAGCAATGCCATAATAGGCCTGGGGTTTCCAGGTCGGATCCGGTTTCTCTAAAGCTTTCTCATAGGCCTTTCTTGCCTCTCTAAATTGACCAAGATTATAGAGAGACTCTCCCAGCCAGAAAAATGCCTCCACTGCAGCAAAGTCATCCCTGGCTTTACCGTAATTTCCCTCTTCGAAATAAGCCCATCCCCTTTCCCGATAGGCGCTAGATCGATATTTCGAAGTAGGGTAAGTAGAGATGAAACTAGAGTATTCCTTGATAGCCTCGGGATATCTTTTGTTATCATAGAGGGTCTTGGCAATGGCGTAGTGAACTTCAGAAATCTGCTTAAATTCAGGAAACTCATTTCGCAGTTTGTTAAAAATTCGCAGGCTCTCATCATAGTCTTTTTGCTCAACATAGGCGTATCCCAGTGAATAAAGGGAGGGGGCAACGAGGTTGCTTTGAGGGTAGTTTTCAATTAACCTCTGGTAATAAGGGATGGCTACTCCATAATCTCCCAGGCGATAATAGCTTTCCCCTACTCGATAAAGGCTATCATCGACCCAGTCGCTTTGGGGATATTTTTGAACCAGCCTGTTAAAAGCAGAGACAGCTTCCTCATATTTTTCCTGATTCCAAAGGCACGCTCCTACTAAGTATTGAGCTCTATCAACATTTCTATTTTCAGGAAAATTTTCGATGAACTTTTGAAATTGAACGGCTGCTAAACCGAATTTGCCATCTTCATATAGGCCCTGAGCAAATATGAATTCTTTATAGGCCTCTTCTTGCCCCCAGACCTGGGGAAGAAGAAAAAAATTGAGCAGAAATAACCCCAATCCTACAATCCATATTTTCTTCATTTACTATCTCCCTCCATAGAATTTTGAATACATACTATACCATGCCATTTTTTTGTCAAATTGACACGATTGACAAGGATTGGATCATCTTGTAAGATACAGTTAAAGCAGGATAGGTATGAGTGAATTTATTCACCTTCACACCCACAGCGAGTACAGCCTTCTAGATGGAGCTTCTTCCATCTCTCAGTTAGTTAATCAGGCCTATAAATTCGATATGCCCGCCTTAGCTCTCACCGATCACGGTAATCTATTTGGAGCGGTGGAGTTCTATCAAATCGCCAGCAAAAGAGGAATAAAGCCTATCCTGGGCTGCGAGATCTACCTGGCTCCCATATCCCGATTCAAAAAAAAGAAAGTGAGGGGGCAAACTACCTCCTATCATTTAACCCTGCTAGCTAAGGATAAAAGGGGCTATCATAATCTCATGGAATTGGTAACAGTTGGCTTTTTGGAAGGTTTTTATTACCATCCTCGCCTGGATAAAGAGATCCTTTCCCATAAGAAAGAAGGATTGGTGGTTCTTTCCGGCTGCATGAAGGGTGAGATTCCCTCTTTGCTTCAGCAAGGTAGGTTTGATAAGGCAAGAGAGGTATGTCTTTTCTATCGGGAGCTTTATAAGGATGATTTCTACCTGGAAATTCAAGACACAGGCGTGGAGGAACAAAAGGAGGTCAATCAGGCTCTAGTTCAGCTTTCGCGTGAGCTTTCCATTCCTCTCGTTGCTACCAATGATGTGCATTATCTTTACCGAAAAGATGCCAGGGCCCAGGATGTTCTCCTTTGCATTCAAACCGGCAAGACTCTAAAGGACACCGATCGCCTCAAGTTTGCTTCTTCGGAGTTTTATTTTCGTTCTCCTGAGGAGATGGGGAAAGTTTTCTCCGATCTTCCCCAGACCATATCCAATACCAGGGCCATCTATGAAAAGTGCGGTCTCAAGCTGGATTTACAGAAAATACATCTTCCTCATTATCAAATCCCTTCCGGTTATGATTTAAATGGGTATTTGAAAAAACTCTGCCAGGAAGGAGTATCTAATCGTTATGGTACAACTTCCTCCACTGTGCTCAAGAGATTGGAGGCAGAGCTTAACATAATTGGCCGGATGGGATACGCCGGCTACTTTCTTATCGTCTGGGATTTTATTCGCTATGCGAAGGAGAAGAAAATCTTAGTGGGTCCGGGCAGAGGCTCGATAACCGGAAGCCTGGTTGCCTACCTTCTGGGAATAACCAATATTGATCCTCTTGCTTATGGACTTTTCTTTGAGCGGTTCTTGAATCCGGAAAGAACTGCCATGCCTGATATTGACATAGACATCCAGGATGAGAGAAGGGGTGAGGTTATTGATTATGTCAGGAGAAAATATGGAAAGGAAAATGTAGCTCAGATTATCACTTTTGGAACTATGGCAGCTAGAGGAGCGGTAAGAGATGTGGGAAGAGTATTAGGCATTCCCTATGGCAAGGTGGATCGGATTGCTAAACTTATTCCCTTCAATAAGCCGCTAAAAGTAGCCATAGAGGAAAGTATAGAGTTAAAGGAGCTTATCAAAAAAGATCCAGATAT
>JBHIAL010000141.1:0-4149 GCA_046758525.1 bacterium | reverse complement strand
AGATCCTTTGGACTCAGGGAAAGGATGGCCTGCAGAGCTTTTTTGTCCTGTCTTTCTGCAATATCTTTTGGCTGGTAATGGGTAAAGTCGGTGCTGGCAATAATTAAACTGTTTTTTCCTTTAAGTACCTCTGAAAGAACCTCTCCCACCTTCTGAGAGGTACTTTGATCCTGCTGCATCATGCAAATGGGAACTATTTTGAATCTTTCCCCATAGCTATATTGGAGAAAAGGAAGTTGGACCTCCAGAGAATGTTCTCTTTGATGAGCTTTTTCATCCTCTCGAATAAGAGGGGAAAGGTCTACAATTTTTTCTGCTAGCTCTTTCTCTATTTGAGACTCACCCAGAGGTGTTTGCCACCCACCTTTTCCGGCTATGGCCACTCCCGCACCAAAGCCGCGATGATTAGGACCCAGAATAACTGCTACCTCGGGGATTTCTTCCCCAACTATCTGGTAGAATCCCCAGGCAGCAACCGGGCCTGAATATAGATAGCCTGCATGGGGGCTAACTAAACCCATGATTTTCCCTTCTTTCTTGGAGGATAGGGTTGGTAGTTTCCCTGGACCCAAGGGATGGGTATAACAGTCCTCAATTTGCTTTAAGAGAGCCTTTTTTGTCCCTTCATAAAATGTACCGGCTACTGCCGGAGGCCTCACCATCTCTTCCATTTTTCTCCTCTTTTAATGAAAAATCACAAATACCGGGGCTAGAACCAGAGAGATTACCGACATTAATTTAATGAGGATATTAATAGATGGGCCGACCGTATCCTTCAACGGATCTCCCACTGTGTCACCTACCACACTAGCTTTGTGGGCATAGGAACCTTTGCCTCCCAAATTCCCTTCCTCGATATACTTTTTAGCATTGTCCATGGCGGCACCACTATTAGCTGTCTGAATCCCCAATTGAAGACCGGTTACCAGACTCCCCACCAGAAATCCTCCCAGGGCCACCGGTCCTAAAAAAAAGCCAATACCTATGGGGAAGATTATGGCCAGAATCCCGGGGAGCATCATATTCTTTAGTGCTCCCTGGGCAGCTATGTTTACACATTGAGAAGGGTCTGCTTTACCCTTTCCTTCCATAAGGCCTGGAATTTCCTTAAACTGTCTTCTTACCTCCTCTACCACCCCAAAAGCCACCCTTCCCACTCCTCGGGCCAACATAGAGCCATAGAGATAAGGAACCATACCGCCCACTAATAGACCAGCAATGAGCTTAGGATCAGCTAGAGAAAGAGCAAAAGGATGAGAAGAAAGGGAATTTATGGTAGCCCGGTAGGCAGTTATTAGCCCCAGGGCAGCAAAAGCCGCTGATCCAATAGCAAATCCTTTACCGACGGCAGCGGTGGTATTTCCCACGGCATCGAGCTTGTCGGTGACCTGACGAACCTCAGGAGGAAGATAAGCCATCTGGGCAATCCCTCCGGCATTGTCTGCTACCGGGCCGTAGGAATCAACCGCCAGAGTAATTCCCAGAATGGAGAGCATACCCAGAGCAGCTATAGCTACCCCGTACATTCCGGCAAAGAGAAATCCGATGAGAGTAGCCGCCGCTACCACCACTACTGGAATTAAAGTGGAGAGCATCCCCAGGGCCAGACCGTTTACCACCATTACTGCCGGACCAGTCTTACAGGAGTCAGCCAGGTCTTTAACTGGCTTGTATTTACTGGAAGTATAGTAAACGCTTACTTCCCCTATGACCAGACCCGAAATCACTCCGGCGATAATAGCCCAGAAGGGTCCTAGAAGAGAGTAGTTTTCATATGCGGTGCCAAGATACCTAATAATAAAGAAGGATCCGACAATCATGAGGATGGCTCCCAGATAGGTTCCACTGTTTAATCTACTTTGAGGATCCTTTATCCTCACCCCTTTAATCCAGGCAATTCCCATCAAGGAGGAAATAATTCCCCAGCTAGCCAGATAAAAAGGAAGATAGCTCAAGGCACGATAAGTAGAAGAGATAAGAACTATACTGGCGGCAATGACCAGAGTAGCAATAATGGACTCTACGTATGATTCGAGAAGATCAGACCCCAATCCGGCGATATCCCCCACATTATCTCCTACATTGTCCGCAATTACCCCGGGATTGCGGGGATCATCCTCAGGAATACCCTCCTCTACCTTTCCCACCAGATCCGCCCCCATATCAGCACCTTTGGTGTAAATGCCTCCTCCAGCCCGGGCAAATAGAGCCATTAGAGAAGCTCCCATTGCATATCCATTGACAATAACCGATTTTCCTTTGAATATAAGAGAAATAATCACCAGACCCAGAAAAGCCACGCAGACTATAGAAAGACCTGTCACAGCTCCGGCAGAAAAGGAAACATTCAAAGCTGCTGGCAGTCCTTCCCTGGCAGCCTGGGTAGTTCTCCCGTTGGTTCTGGTAGCTACACTCATAGCAATCCAGCCAGCCAGAGCTGAGGCACATACTCCTGTCACAAAGGCCAAGGCCGTTTGCCAGTTAACCTGGACTCCGTGACCGAAAAAGGGGGCCAAACTTAAAAAAATAGCCACCAAAATTACCACTATGGCCACCGCTTTATACTCGGTGAGAAGGAAAGTTCTTGCTCCAGCCTGAATAGATTTAGAAAGTTTCTGCATTAATTCATTCCCCGGGTCTGCTTTGAGAATTCCTCTCACTAGAAAGCTCACCCCTATTAGTCCAATTATCCCCACCGCTGCTGAGACAATGATGTGCAGCATTTCCTCTTTTTACCCCTCTATTTGTCCATCGTTGGAATTATATTTGTTCATAGCCTTATCTATTCCCTGACTGATTATCGTCTCTATGCCTTCGCTGGCCCTATCTATTGCAGCCTCGATTACTTTCTTTTCCCGGGCGTTAAACTCACCCAGTACATACTCTTTTAAATCTACTTCTTCATTGGGCCTGCCTATTCCGATTCTTAAGCGAGGTATGAGGTTTGTCCCTAAAGACCGAATAACTGACTTTAATCCCTTGTGTCCTCCATCTCCTCCTTCGCCGGCGATTCTGAGTCTGCCTAAATCTAGATCCACATCGTCGCTTATCAGTATGATATCCTTGCAGTTTACTCGGTAACTTTGCTTGATCTGGTAAAGCGACTCACCGGCAGCATTTACAAAGGTGAGGGGTTTGGCCAGGATGACCGCCTCTTTGCCTATAGATCCCTTTCCTATCAGAGCCTGATGAGAATAGGAGTTTAGTTCAATCTTATGTTTTTGAGAAAGATTCTCCACTACCCGAAACCCCAGATTGTGTCTACTCTCTCGGTACTCAGGCCCGGGATTGCCCAGTCCGAATATCAGCCTCATTCCTCGCCCTCACCCTTTTTCTGGGTCCTCTCTTTTTCTGTCTCTTCTATCTTTTTCTCCTTGCCAACTACTTCTACCTCTTCAGCTGCTTCTTTTTCTTCGACCTTGACTAGTTCTTCTTCCTTCACCGGGGAAATTATGGAGACTACTAACTCCTGGGGATGGGTAAGGATCTTTATACCCGAGGGAGCCTTTATATCTCCCACGTTAAGGGAATCACCCAACCCGAGAGGAGTTACATCCACCTCAATGACGGAAGGAAGATCCTTGGGTAGACATTCTATCTCTAGTTCTCGCACCAGATGTTCCACGATACCCCCTATTTTTTCTCCCTGGGATTTTCCCACAAAGGATATTGGTACGGTGGTGGTTATAGTTTCTCCTCGAGTAACGGCATAAAAATCAAGGTGTTGGAGACCACCTTTTATCCAATCTCGCTGTAATTCCTTAATTATGACATCGTGATGTTTATCCGTTTTCTGATCAGTTATTTCCAGAGTGATGATCTTCGCTTTATCAGAGGGGGAAAGAAAACTGTGGAGCTCTTTTATATCTATCTGGAGGGGTAGACTCTTCTTAAGATGAGGGCCATAGAGTACCGCAGGTAAGAGTCCATTTTTTCTTAATTTTTTCACGTACTCCTTACCTGTCCTGTCTCTTAGCTTTACTTTTAGCTTTCTTTTTTCCATTTAAAATTCTCCTTCTATCAGGAATATCTCGGGACTCTTCCCCTCCGTCGCTGTATATCAGCTTTGGATTATTTCTGCTCGTCTTCTCGTTTCGGGAAAGACGTGAAACTCGTCACTCCGCTCCTCAGACAACACGTCTTTCTTCT
>JBHIAL010000140.1:0-4149 GCA_046758525.1 bacterium | reverse complement strand
GAGATTTTCTTGACGTAAGAAAGGTGGAAAAATGAGTATTTTCGTGCATCCTACGGCTATAGTAAGTGCAAAGGCAAATCTAGATGAGGGGGTGGAAGTAGGTCCTTATTCTATAATCGGAGATAATGTGACTGTTGGTAGAGGAACTAAAATTGGCCCTCATGTTCAGCTGGATGGCTGGGCTCACCTCGGTGAACAATGCACTATTTGCAAAGGAGTAGTTATTGGAACCTTGCCCCAGGACACAAATTTTGAAAATGAAAAGAGCTTCGTAGAGATAGGTGACAGAAATCTCATCCGAGAATATACCACTATTCATAGAGGGACCAAGGAAGGAAGCGCTACTCGCATAGGGAATGACAATTTCCTCATGGCTTACTCTCATATAGCTCATAATTGTGTCATTGAAGATGGAGTAGTAATTGCCAATGTTGGCACCCTGGCCGGATATGTGACAGTGGAGAAAAAAGCCATAATTGGAGGCTTAAGTGCAGTGCACCAGTACGTAAGGATCGGGGCCTATTCTATTGTAGGAGGATGTTCCAAGGTGGTCAAGGACGTACCTCCCTACACCAAAGCAGATGGTCATCCTACCATTCTCTGGGGATTAAACACCGTAGGGCTGCGGCGGGCCAACTTTCCCCTTCAGACAAGAAAAGTCTTAAAAAAAGCCTACCGGATACTGTTCAGATCAGGTCTAAATACCAGCCAGGCTATCGAAAAGATTTCCAATGAGTTAGAATCAAGTCCTCAAGTCCGACACCTCTGTGAATTCATTAAAAACTCACGAAGAGGAATATGTAAACAAAGAAAGGTAAGGTAAGCGGGAATGTCTCCTGCCTCCACTCCATGTCCACGCTTCAGGCCCTAATTCTCGGTTTCTTGCAAGGGGCTACCGAATTCCTTCCGGTGAGTAGCTCTGGCCACTTAGTTATTGTGCAGCACTATATAGGACTCGAACGGCCCCTGGTGTTGTTTGATGTGACTTTGCATACGGCAACCTTGGTAGTGGTTCTAATTTACTTCCGACACGATCTAGGCCGCATAATCTCCTCGCTCATAAAATTAAAAGTGCACCATTCTGAGAAAATATTGGAACGCAAGATCTTCTATCTTATCATGGTGGGTACCGTACCTACTGTGATTCTGGGGTTAATTCTACGGACTTGGGTAGATTTATTGTTTACCAGAGTGGGCCTTACCTCCGTCATGCTCATCATCACCGGGATCATTCTCCGTGTGGGGGGAAAAACAAAGAGAACTGGTAGAGGGATAAAAGAAATGGGCCTGATGGATGCTTTCCTCATAGGAGTGATGCAAGGGATAGCTATAATCCCGGGCATATCTCGCTCAGGAGCTACCATATCTACCGGGCTCTTAAGGGGAATCAATAGGGAGCTTTCCTTTCGCTACTCCTTCCTCCTTTCCATTCCTGCTATTCTGGGTGCTTTAACTCTCTCCTTAAAAGATGCCTCAATAGAAAAAAGTTTCCCTCCTCACCCACTTCCCTGGATAGTGGGAGCCTTATCTGCTTTTGCTGCAGGATACCTTTCTCTGGTTTTTCTTCGAAAGAGTGTTGTCAGAGGTAGGCTTTCTCTATTCTCCTACTATTGCTGGATATTAGGGATAGGATCTCTCATCCTATGGATTAGTAGGGGAAGAGTTTGACATTTAAGGTAGTTTTACTACCATAAAGAACAAAAAGGAAGGGTCTAATGATTATACACGTCCGGATTGATGAAGAGACGTGTACTGCCTGCGGAATCTGTGAAGAGACCTGTCCTGAGGTATTCGAAGTTAACGATGTGGCCGTGGTAAAGGAAGATGCCGATTTTAATGCCTTTGAGGAAGAAATAAAAGAAGCGGTTGATGAATGTCCAGATGAGGCCATCGAGGTAGAAGAAGAATAGATTAATTTATTTATGGGAAAAGGGCTGGAAGCCCCTTGAAAGGCTAAAAAAAATGTCATGGGGATTTGATAGTGAAAAAATGAGTGAGGAGAAAATAGCTAAACTCAAAGAGTTGGCAAGACTTGCCCGGGGAGACATCCTGAAGATGACCACTCTGGCTAAATCAGGTCATCCAGGAGGATCGATGTCCAGCATTGACGTGTATCTGGTTTTGTACTCCTGCGCTAATGTGAATCCTGCTGATCCCTACTGGGCTGAGCGTGACCGTATTGTGATCAGCCACGGACACACCTCTCCCGGAGTTTACGCTGCTCTAGCCCGGGTGGGTTTTTTTGAGGTGGATAGTGCCATCACCAAATTCCGCAAAGCCGGAACCATCTTCGAGGGGCATGTAGAGCGAAAAATTCCTGGTGTGGAATGGAGCAGTGGTAATCTGGGTCAGGGTCTTTCTGCTGGCTGTGGCTTTGCTTTGGCCTCTAAACTCCTTCGCCGAAACTATCAGGTTTTCGTAGTTATGAGTGATGGTGAACAGGCAAAAGGTCAGGTGGGAGAAGCAAGACGCTTTGCCAAAAAATATAGCTTAAACAATCTCACGGTAGTCATCGATTACAACGAACTCCAACTAAGCGGTCCTCTTAATGAGATTATGCCTCAGAATATTAAAGAAAACTACCTTGCTGACGGATGGGAAATTCTCGAAGTGGATGGACACAATTATCAGCAAATTTATCAAGCCATCCGAACCTCGGTAAAAAATAGCCAATCTCCGGTAGCCATTATGGCCAAGACTACCATGGGAAAAAGTGTCTCCTTTATGGAGAACAGATTTGAATTTCATGGTATGCCTCTAACTTCTGATGAGTGCGCGGCTGCTCTTTCAGAACTTGGCCTTGAGAACGATATGGAGAAATATCTTGACCTGAGAAATAAAATTCCGGAAAAAAAACTGGAGAAAAAACGGCCACCTGAGAAAATCAAGATAGATATCGGCCAGCCCCGCAGTTACACCAAAGACGAAATCACTGACAACCGCAGTGCATTTGGTCAGGCCCTCAGAGATTTGGGCGAGCTCAACTCCAACCAGCCTGACAGAAGTCCTATAGCTGTGCTGGACTGCGATCTGGTAGGCTCAGTCAAAACCCAAAAATTTGCCCAGACCTATCCGGATCATTTCTTTCAAGCTGGGATTCAGGAGCATAATACCGCCACCGTGGCTGGTGCTCTTTCTACTCAGGGTGTGGTCACTTTCTTTGCCGACTTCGGAGTCTTCGGGGTTGATGAAACCTATAACCAGCATCGACTAAACGATCTTAACCAGACCAATCTCAAACTTGTCTGTACTCACAATGGTATTGACGTTGGTCAGGATGGAAAAACTCACCAATGCATAGATTACGTGGGCATAATCAACAATCTCTATGGATACAAAATCATTATCCCTGCCGACCCTAACCAGACTGACCGGGTTATTCGGTACATTGCCAGCCAACCCGGTAATTTTTTCGTGGGAGTAGGACGCTCAAAGTTTCCCGTAATTCTAAGAGAGGACGGCAGGCCCTTCTTTGCTGGCGACTACCAATTTCGCTATGGGAAGGCAGAAGTGATACGAGAGGGTAATCAAGCTGCCATTATCACCACCGGAAGTATGGTCCACCGTGCTGTCCAAGCCTGGGAAACTTTAAGAAAAAGAGGCTGTCGAGTACGGATAGTAAACGTTAGCTGTTTGAGTGACTTAGATGAGAACACCTTAACCGAAGCTGTCGGAACAGGGATAGTAGTTACTTATGAAGACCATAACGTCAACACTGGTCTCGGGAGTTTGGTGGCCAACTTTCTTGCTGAGAATTCCCTCGCCCCACGATTTCGAAAGTTAGGTATAACCACTTACGGTGGCTCAGGACTGCCGGAGGATCTTTTCAGGATACAGGGATTAGATATAGAATCCCTGGTGGAAACTGTCTTAGGAGGGAGGTGAAAAGATGGCCGAACTTAAAGGAAAGAAGGTATTAATAATTATAGCAGAAAGAAACTTTCGCGATGAAGAGCTGTTGAAGCCTCGAAAAATACTGGAGGATCGGGGAGTAAAAGTTACCGTTGCCTCTACCTCCTTACAAGACGCCAGGGGTATGTTAGGAGCGACGGTTAAGCCGGATATACTGCTAAGTAGCGTTAAGGTTCAAGACTATGATGTAATTACCTTTGTGGGAGGTAGCGGGGCTAGCCAATATTGGAATGATCC
>JBHIAL010000139.1:0-4183 GCA_046758525.1 bacterium | reverse complement strand
TAACTCTCCACAACAAAACCACAACCAAAAGGAACATACTCGATTAGAACCCGTGCTTTCTGGTCAGGTAGCGCATTGTTATCTTTTTGTTCTATCAATCCAATAATCTGGTTTCCTGTGTTGATGGGCAATTGCAATTATAAAAATATGGTCTCTCTCGATGGAATAGAGCAACTTGTATGGAAATTTATGAAGTAAACATTTCCTAATGTCTCCTCGTTCAAGCGACCATGCTTCAGGATATTGAGCTATTCTTGATATTGATATCTTGACTTCTTGTTTAAATTTTTTGCCCAAACCAGGATATTCGATCTCATAATAGGCTATTGCATCTTCCAATTCTAACTTCGCAAGTTTGGAAAGAATAACTTTTACATTCTTATTTTTCATCGAATACAACTTCCATTGGAATTCCTTCCAATCTCCCTTCTCTGTATGCTTTAAGTCTTTTTTCAGCCTCTTCTGCCCATATTTGTTCAAGATTTCTATCAGGCTCATCTAAACTACTTAATAAGCCTTCGATTATACTAAATTTATCTTGAGGCTTAAGGCACAGCGCCTGTTCTAATATCTCTTTTATGCTCATGATTAATATCCTCCTTTCCGATAAAAAATATTTTGTACGAGTTTAGCCTTATGAAAAATTGGTGGGTTCGCCCTCCATTTTTAAGGAAATGATAACATTTCTATATTCGTAGGTTGGGTTGAGGAATGAAACCCAACGATAAATAAACGGGCTTAACCCATCCTACTGATTTTTTTCAAAAGGCTAACTTGTTACAATCTTTAAGTATGAGGGGACTGTCCCCGGTTTACTGTGTGTTAAACTTTCCGCAAGTCCTTTAAAGCTAACCATTGTTTTTGTTAACCTTTTTGTTGGCTTTTGCCTAAAATGTGCATAAGTAAAAGTGTTTATGTGAAAGGTACTTATACCGTGAAAATGATAAATAATACATCTGCCATAAAAATGGTCATCCATGTCACAATATTTAAGAAACAATGAAGGTAAATGAACACCGACCTGTCATTTATTACAAACGAAGCAAATCAAACCCTTAAACAACGGTTTGAAGTCCTTATTAGAGATACTTCCTTCTTTGACTGCCTTGTGGGTTACTTCTATTCCAGCGGATTTCACGCCATTTACCGGTCTTTGGAAAACACAGAAAAGGTAAGAATTCTTATTGGAATTAGTACAAGCAGACAAACTTATGAACTACTGGAAAACGCCAAAAAATCCAAACAGCAGCAAATTGATTTCTCGCACGCTGAGACCAAGCAGGAAGTTGAAAATCTTGTTCAAAAAGAAATGGAGGATTCTGAGGACAATAGAAAGGTTGAAGAAGGCGTAAATAAATTTATAGAATGGGTTGGAAGCGGCAAACTAAAGATAAAGGCTTATCCGTCACAGAATATACACGCCAAACTCTATATTATGACGTTTACGGAAGGGGATAGGGATGCCGGACGCGTTATCACAGGCTCCAGCAATTTTACGCAGGCAGGGCTGGTCGACAATCTTGAATTCAACGTAGAACTGAAAAACAGAACGGACTATGATTTTGCTAAAAATAAATTTGAGGAATT
The DNA here is from genome assembly GCA_046758525.1 of bacterium. Taxonomy (GTDB): domain Bacteria; phylum Aerophobota; class Aerophobia; order Aerophobales; family AE-B3A; genus AE-B3B. The sequence continues at coordinate 2,596 of JBHIAL010000139.1, read as the reverse complement.
ATGGAACAATGCTGTAGATGTAAGTGAAAAGTATGTTCAGACCATTCAGAATAAGACCTGGTTGAGTCAAAACATCTCCCCATACCGGTTATACCTTAAATTTCTTTACGAATATTTCAAGGATGAGTTGAGCCAGACAGATGAAGTGTTTGTCAGGTATCTCCCGCAGGAGTTTAAAAGGCTTGAATATCAGGAGCAGGCTGTTTTAAACGCCAAAAAGATACTTCTCGAATACGGCGGTGTTTTTATCTCCGATGTTGTTGGGCTGGGGAAAACATACATCTCAGCAATGCTGGCAGGTCAACTGGACGGAAGAACGCTTGTTATTGCGCCTCCGGTGCTTTTGGAAGAATCAAATCCGGGCTCCTGGAAAAATGTCTTTTCAGACTTCAGAGTTCCGGCAGATTTTGAATCTATCGGCAAACTGGACGACCTGTTGGCCAGAGGAACAGACAAATACACAAACATTATCATAGATGAGGCTCACCGTTTTAGAACTGAAACAACAATAAGCTACGAGAAACTGGCGGAAATCTGCCGCGGAAAAAGAGTTATCCTGGTAACGGCAACTCCTTACAACAACACCCCCAAAGATATTCTAAGCCTGCTTAAGTTGTTTCAGAAAGCCAAAAAAAGCACCATCCCAAATCTTCCTGACCTGGAAGCATTCTTTAACGGTCTGGACAAGAAACTAAAAAATTTGGACAGAAAGAAAGACCATACCGAATACATAAATACGGTAAAAGCAAACGCACGGGAGATACGCGATAAAGTCCTTAAATACTTGATGGTACGCCGCACCAGGACGGAAATTGAAAAATATTTCAGCAAAGACATAAAAGAACAGGGCCTCAGATTTCCGGATGTCAAAAAACCGGAGCCGCTATTCTACGAGCTCAATAACGAAGAAGACGGTATTTTCAATAAAACCATCGACCTGATTGCAAATAAATTCAAATATGCACGCTACACGCCTCTTTTGCCTGAATATTACAAAGGGAAAATTGACCAGCTTGAAAAACAGTCCCAGAAAAACATGGGACGGTTTATGAAAATCCTGCTTGTAAAACGGCTGGAAAGCAGCTTCTTTGCCTTTAGAAATTCAGTGGACAGATTCCTGCATTCCTACGAGATGTTCATAAAAGAGCTGGATAACGGTCATGTGTATGTCAGCAAGAAACACACCAACAAGATATTTGAACTCCTGGAAAACGATGATGACGATGCAGTTAGGTTATTAATAGATGAAGGTAAAGCGGAAGAATATGATAGCAAATATTTTAGAGAAAAACTCAGAACAGATTTGCAGCATGACTATAAAATCCTTATGGAAATTAAAAGGCTCTGGCAGAAAGTCAACCGTGATCCGAAGCTCCTGAAATTTATAAACCTGGATTCGTCGAGTATAATCAATTAGAGCGTGTAACCTATTGAAAGTAGGTTTAAAAATGTTTTTATAAACTTCAAATAAATTTGAAAAAATGGCTTGAAAGCGGTCTCCTTTTTTGATAGGTTAGGCAGAGTGAAATTCTTTTTTAAATCATCTACTTAACCCAAAAGGAGACCGATTATGATACTACCAGAAAAGAGTGAGAATGGTCAACAAAAACTTGTTTCACGCAGAGAGAGGCGTCCCCAGATTATTAAGTTAGAGAAGAAGAAGCGTAAGCTTCTCCGCAAGCTTAAGAGTGTAAACTTAGATGTAGAGTTCAACAACGATACAGCCACCTCATTTGGGAACTTTGCCTTGATAGAGACCTTTAAGAGGGCCATAGGGATTAAGGATATTATCAAGGAAAACTTGAAGATAGAGAAGCACTGGAACACTCTTTATAGTGCGGATACTCTTGTAGATTATATGACAGACTGTTGTATACTTGGGAAGACCAGGTTTGAGCACATGGAGGGGTTGAATTTTGATCCTGGTTACAAGAAGGTAAAAGGTATAGATATCTTTCCCTCAGAAGGGCGTTTTCGTGATCTTATGGGACGTGCTGAAGAAGCTCATATAGGGGAACTTTTAGAGATAAATCGAAAGGTAACAGAGTTAAGGTCTCAGTGGGAGGGTGTAAGGGAGGTATGGTTTGATTATGATGATTCAGTATTAACCCTGTTTGGCAATCAGACCGAAGGAGAGGTAGGTTACAATCCTCGTTATAAAGGAAGGCCCTCTTACAAGGTCAAGGTATGTTTTATATCAGGCAGTGATGAGTTATTGAACCTTGATCTATATCCTGGCAAGACCCACTCCAATGGTCAGTTCCTGGAGTTTCACAAAAGATGTGAGCAGATGCTACCAAAAAACTATGTTCTAAAGGGTGTCAGGGCGGACAAGGGATTTATGTCTGAGGATAATATAGACTACTTTGAAGAGAGGTGTCTTGAGTATGTAGTCAAGATGAAGATGACAGAGCGTTTGAGGAGGCAGATACTTGCCCTTTCTGATGATGCGTGGCAGGATTTGGATGACTATTTCAGTGTAGCTGAGATGGAATATCTTCCTGCCGGTTGGAAGTTTCCAAGAAGGGTGTCTGTAATTAGAGAAAAGATGGTCAAGGATACGGGGCAGATGTATTTACCTGGAAATACCTTTTAT
>JBHIAL010000138.1:0-4190 GCA_046758525.1 bacterium | reverse complement strand
GGAAGAAATGGGTTTCTATGCCCCCATGACAGCTCGGCCCTCACCCACTACCTCTTGGAACTTGGAAAGAACACCCCTTTAAGAGAGGCTTTAGGTAGAGAAGCTCGAAAGACAGTGGTCGAGAAATTCTCCTTAGACAAGATGGCCGAAGAACATATTGATTTATACAGGCAGCTTTTAAGCCAAGGGTAATGGTCTCCTCAAAGGGGAGAAGAACTACATCTACCTGCTAATAAAGCAGATAGACTTAGATTCGTAAAGGAATACTCAAGGTTAAGGGCCTTCGATTATAAGGCTGGGCTGGCTGGTGAGATTGCAGATTGTAAAAAGGCCTGGCGAGAACGGTTAGACACTGTAAGGCCACACGGTATAAACTTTTTCCCTCAACGGCCCTAACAGGTCTTTATCCCGCGAGTAAGAAGCTTTACTTTTTCAAGGCCCCATTCACTGGATTCTCCTCTAATCACCTATTCCGTATAACCTAGTTTTCTTAGCTGCCTCTCTATTAATTTCATATCTTCTTCTTGGCCAGGGGTTGGAGAGGGTCTTTCGGCCCGTTCCTCTTCCAGCTCCTTGATAATCTCTTCCACCCGGTGGTTGGCAATCTCCACAAATTCACTCACCTCGTGGGGGCGGCTATCCGCTATGTTTTCTTTCTCACCAGGGTCTGAAGTAAGGTCGTAAAGCTCTTTTGTTTCTCTTCCGATGTTGTAGATAAATTTTAAATTGCCCCTTATGATGCCCATAATTACATCCTTCCGTCTTCCCTTTCTGCTTTTACGTCCTTCCAGACGCTCCATCATTTCTTTAGGATATCTCTCTACTACGTTATCGCTACTTTTTCGGCCTCGCCTTGCAAGACCCTCGCTGATGACATAGTGTTGCTTCCCGAGTTTGCTCATCAAGCTACGGCCTTTGAAGGCCCCAACGGGTTCTAACCCCAGGTAATCCAGAAGGGTGGGTGGGACATCTATGAGGCTTACCGGCTCATCGAGTAGGGAAGGACCCTTATCTGGGAATCTAATAACCAGAGGCACATGTAGTAACTCATTGTAGAGTTTGCCCGAGTGGTGTCTCATGCCCCCATGCTCCATAAATTCATCCCCATGGTCGGAAGTCAGAACAACAACCGTCTCATCCAAAAGCCCAAGGGTATCTACCTCCTTGAGAAGCCTTCCTATGTGCTCGTCTGTATATCCGATAGCCCCATCGTAGAGGGCCTTCGTTATGGTTGGGTCCTCCTTGATAAAGTTATACAGGACCCTAAGGGGGTTCATTTTTAAACCTATCTTTTTTAAATATCCTTCATCCCACAACCACTTAACATCCCTACCTGGAAGATAAGGGTAGTGGACGTCCATGTAGTGAACCCACAAAAAGAAAGGGGAACCTTTATGACCCTTCAGCCACTCTATGCCTATCTCACCAATCTCATCTGCAGACTTACATACCTTGTGTAAAACCCTGCGTAAGGACGAGGAGAAGATATAAGAGAGAAAACGAGCGGAAAAATTCGGAAGAGAGGCAAAGGCCGCCTCTCTCTCGGTATAAAATTCGTGATAAGAATCAAAACCCCTCGTATAACCGGCATATCTATGAAGCCAAGGATTGGTTTGAATACCACAAGTTGTATATCCATTTCCCTTGAGTGCCTGAGGCAGGGTAACTCGCCTTTCTGAAAGGACCTTGTAGCCCCCTTTAGATAATGGATAATCGGAGGTCAATAGGGAGGGAAAGGACAATCGTGTGACAGAGCCATTAGAGAAGGCGTGGGTAAACATCCACCCTTCCTTGGCCAGTTTATCTATATTTGGCGAAGTAGGACGATGGTAACCATAACAACTAAGGTGGTCAGCCCTCAACGAGTCAATAGTTATTAATAATATGTTCACCTTTCTTATCCTTTTGGGATTATAGAGAACTTTTACAAAAATGAAATCCGTAATAAAAAGACTTTCCAGGAGGGAAAGAAGATTTATCCTGCTCGTTCAGCGGACCGATTACTGACTCTACCTTATTTTCGAGATACATTTTATGGTAAGGTGGAAAAGTCAACAAAAAACCCAACTCCTCATTGTAAGATTTACTATTGTTTCCTTTATATACTGGACAATCTTTCTCCAGCCAAATCTCTCTTAAAGTCAACATATCTCTTTATATAGATGTAAGACCTTTTCAGCAGCCCTCTCCCAGCTAAAAAGTTTTGCTCTCTCGAGACCCCTCTTCACTAAGTCTCTCCTAAGTCCTTCATCTTCTATGCATCTGCAAAGGTTCTTCAATATATCTTCAACATTACAAGGGTTTACAATCAGAGCAGCGTCCCCCGCCACCTCCGGAAGGGCAGTTACGTTAGAAGTAATTACCGGACAGCCTGAGGCCATGGCCTCTAACACCGGTAGGCCGAAACCCTCGTATATAGAGGGGAAACAAAGCAATCTTGCCCCTGAGTATAAAAGGGGTAGATCCTCTTTGGGTACATAGCCCAGTAACCTAATCCGCTTCCTCAAGGATAGGTCTTCAATTAATGGAAAATACCTTTCCTTTTCTATTCTCCCTACTAGCGCCAGTTGAATATCTCTCTCCATATTCTGCACGAGCCCCTTGAAGGCCTCTAATATTCTCGTTGTATTCTTTCTCTTTCCCGCACCAACAGAAAGTATGTAATCCTCACATAGTCCATACTTTCTCGTTACAGCATTAATTTCTTGGGTAGGTCTGGGATAATACACCCTATCCACGCCGTGGTAGATGACCTCTACTTTTTCTTCGTTTATCTGGTAATTTCGTACAATCTCTTTTTTAGAATATTCTGACATGGTGATGATCTTTGTAGCCCGATTGACGGAATCTAAATAGCGCAATAACTTCCACTCTCTATAGTCCTTAGTAGAGAATTCTTCTGTCTCAAGGAGGTCAACATCATGTAAGGTGGCTATTAATTTGGGACCTTTGTAGTCAGGTATACGACTGCCCCCTGAGTGGAAGATATCTATGCTTCTCGGGAAGAAGGGGTTTATAGACCCATGGATTATCTTTGTTCTAAAATTCTGTTTTCGTATTCGCGGAAGATATTTATAGTACTTCAGTAGGCGAGAGAGCCTGCAACAAAGATAATAACAATTTTCTTGGTCTATTTCAGACAGTGCAGTAACCAGACTGAGTATAGAATTGGCTACCCCAGTAGGTTGAGACTTTACAGCTGAAGATATATCGATAGCGACTCTCACGTTTTAAACCGTAACGTCTACAGAAAATGAACCTGCTGGAGGTAAACAGTTGTTTGAAAAACTAGCTTTTTGCAATATTCTTATCTATAAGCAACTCTATTGGAAACCTCGTGTCGAAAAAACCACAAATATCATTGAATTACAAAGTCAGGACTTTACTAAAGATTCTTCTCTAATATATTTTGAACTGGTTCTATATTGTCTGCACTTTTAACTTACTGATATATCTACTAAACCTATTTACGAAACGTGCCTTGATATTATCATTAAAATCAATAGATTCCACGATCCATCCACTCCTTGTCTTTTTAAAACTTCCATAACATTCTCTGCACTTAGGGATTGAATCTTTTTGATAATAAATTCTCTTTCTTAATTCCCTATAGGCAGGGCTGGCCCAGATCTCACTCAAGGGTTGTTCCCGAATATTTCCAACCTTCATTTCGGAATTATAATCATAACAGCAAGGTACAACGTCCCCGTTTGACAGGATAGTAATCGTCTCCCATATTCTTCTACACCTCTCATCAATCCGTATGCGCTCATACGTCCCTTTTCTATACACATAACGTCTGTATTCTGGATTATCTGGAACAATCTCTTGGTCGGTGCAATTCGAATTATAGATCGGGCTTATAGCCTTCACCGTAAACATATTAACCCCAAGTTCCTTTGCTATTTTTCTCATCTTCTTTAATTCATGTTCATTATGCTTTGTGATGACCATGCGCATGTTAATAAGAGTCTTTGAGTCTAGCTGTCTTTTTAATGCTACCAGTTTTCTCAATCTGAAAAGGGCGTTATCTTCATACAAAGAATCGATGGCCACAACTAAAGTGGTTAACCCCGATTTTAGGATTTCTTCTTCATATGCTTCATCGTGCAAGAGTTGACTGTTTGTGGTCGCCACCGTCTTTATATCCCTTTCTGAGGCATATCTAACCATGGCCGGAAATTCGGGGT
>JBHIAL010000137.1:0-4222 GCA_046758525.1 bacterium | reverse complement strand
TAGGAAAAGAGGAATTTAGTGACTAGAGTAAAAAGAGGCATAATTCACAGTAAAAAGAGAAAGAGAATATTGAGGCTTGCTAAGGGATATAGAGGGGGGAGGAGCAAGCTTTACACTCTGGCGAGTGAGGCTCTAAAGAAAGCACTTTCTGCCAAGTATAAGGGTAGAAAAAAAAGAAAAAGAGACTTCAGGAGGCTCTGGATTACCAGGATTAACGCTGCCTCTCGCAAGGAAGGAATCTCTTACAGCCTGTTTATAAGAGGACTAAAGAAGGCTAATATCAAACTAAACAGAAAAGTTCTCTCGGAGTTAGCCATTAGTGAACCTTCCGCGTTCTCAGAATTGATAAAGAGGGCTAAGAAAGGACTAGAGGAGTAGAGTTGACTGGGTGGTTGAGGTCCTTTTTGAGAGCTATGGGGATATTTGTTTCTCTAGTAGGATTGTCTATTGGAATTGGCTTTTTGACTCTCAGGGTATTAGTCCCCTCGAAAACAATAGAAGTCCCTTCTATTGCTGGCAAGGAGATAAAGGAAGCAGCTATTATTTTGAGCGAGATGGATCTGGCTCTCAAGATAGTTGACCAGGAATATTCCCTTCAAGTTCCTGGAGGAGTTATCATTTCTCAATTCCCTTCTCCCGGGACAAGAGTACATAAGAACAGGGATATCGAGGTTGTTGTAAGTGAGGGAAGGAAGGTGCTATCTGCGCCTTCCTTGCCAGGCAAAAGAGTAAGAGAGGCCAAAGTCTATTTATCCCAGAGAGGATTAAAGTTTAGAGATTTAAGTTATGTTTATGCTGAAGTTCCCCGCGGGGTTATTATAGCTCAAGATCCCCCTGCCCAAACTAATATAAATCCACGGGAAGGCATAAGTATACTAGTAAGTCTGGGCAAAAGGAATTCCCATTTTTATATGCCAAATTTTGTAGGAAAAAGGGTGGAGGAGGTAAAAGATCTCCTTGAGAAGGTACCTTTAAAGATAGGGAAGATAAAAGAGTCTCCCTCCTCAAACGAAGAAGGAGTTATTCTTTCTCAATCTCCGCTTCCTGGATCCAGAATAGATTCGGAGACCCCAATTGATCTTTTAGTAAGTGCCTTTTATAGAGAAAAGAAACCCGCATTATCCCAAATCTCAAAGTGGATATTGATTTCGGTTCGGATTCCTGTGGGGTGGGTCAAAAGGTCAGTTAAGGTAGTAGTTATTGATGCTCAGGGAAAGAAAATCCTCGATTATGGACAGAGGAATCCGGGGGAAGAAGTATGGATTGGGGCTGTTGTGGTTGGAAAGGGGGAGATTCGCTCTTACCTGGATAATGCATTAATAAGAGTTGATAAAGTTGAGTAGATCTAACCATCTAAATCTTCAAAAGGAGTGAGAGGGGGGAGGGGTGGTCAAGATAGCAGCTTCTATCCTTGCAGCTGACTTCAGTGATCTTTATGGGACAGTCAGAAAAATAGAAAAGGCCGCCGATAGTCTTCACTTCGACATCATGGATGGACATTTTGTCCCCAATATAACGTTTGGTCCCGATATAGTGAGGTCATTGAGAAACAAGGTTGATCTGCCTTTTGAGGTTCATTTGATGGTGGATAATCCCCAAGAATGGATTGTCCCATTTGCCAGAGCAGGCTGTGATTTAATTACCATTCATGTTGAAACATCCTATCATTTGGATCGGTTAATTACCCTGATCAAAAAAGAAGGAGTCGAGGCTGGGGTTGCTCTAAATCCGTCCACCTCCCTGGGCCAATTAGAGCATATTTTGTCCCGGGTGGATCTAGTTCTTCCCATGACAGTAAATCCCGGCTTTGGAGCTCAGGAATTTCTTCCCTGGGTTCTACCAAAGATAAGAAGCCTCAGGAAAATCACCAAAGAAAAAGGGCTTTCTCTGGAAATCGAGGTAGATGGGGGAGTAAATCAAGCCACCGCTAAAGAAGCAGCTGCCTCAGGGGCTACTGTTTTGGTGGCAGGAACAGCTGTTTTCAATGCGAATGATCCAAAAGAGGCGATATTTGAATTGAAAAGAAGCTGTAGCTAGGCATTTTCAGGATAAAAGGAAGGAGTTGTTCAGTGGCGACAAAGATTGGACTGAGAAGGATGGGGACTAAAAAGGTTCCTTTTTACCGCATAGTCGTAGCGGATTCTCGTTCTTTATCCAAGGGAAGATTTATTGAGCAATTGGGGTGGTACGATCCTCGCCAGAAAAGGGTGGAGGCAGACAAAGAAAAAATACTGGGCTGGATAAGTAAAGGGGCAGAGCTTACGAATTCTGTGGAGAAGTTGTTGGTAAATTTTTCCATTGTTTCTCGCCATGAGATATCTTAAGAGAGTTGAAAAAAGGAAAGGCTGAATCTGAGCTAAACAAGGAGGTTGAGATGCGTGAGTTGGTGGAGTACATGGTCAAGCAGATAGTGGACGCCCCCGATGAGGTGAAAGTACAGGAAATAAAGGCAGAGAAAGTTATCCTCCTGGAGATTTCGGTGGCCAAAGAAGATATGGGTAAGGTGATTGGAAGAGGGGGTAGAGTGGCTAATGCCTTGCGGACAATCGTAGGGGCAGCTGCAGCTAAATTGAGAAAAAGGGTAATGCTGGAAATTCTGGAGGAATAAGCGTCCATAATGCGAGTGAATATTATCACGCTGTTTCCTTCTATGTTTCAGGGTCCTTTTGACGAGAGCATTATCAAAAGGGCCAGAGAAAAAGGAATTTTGGAAATTAATCTTCATAACTTACGTCAATTTACCCATAACAAGCATCGGACCGTGGATGATTTACCTTTTGGAGGCGGGGTAGGTATGGTTATGAAGCCAGAACCCCTTTTTGAAGCAGTAGAGAAAATCAAGACTCAGACTGATCCTGCCTCCCGGGTCATCCTCCTGTCTCCCCAAGGGATACCTTTTTGTCAAGAAAAAGCGAAAGAGCTTGCCAAAGAACAAGCTCTGCTCCTAATTTGTGGGCATTACGAGGGTGTAGATGAGAGAGTAAGGGAGCATTTAGTAGACGAGGAAATATCGTTAGGGGACTACGTGCTCACGGGGGGAGAACTAGCAGCCATGGTAGTCGTAGATGTGGTGGCTAGGATGCTTCCGGGAGTTTTAGGCTGCGAAGATTCGGTCAAGGAAGATTCCTTCTATCATGGTCTTTTGGACTACCCCCAATATACAAGACCAGCTAACTTCTGTGGCTGGAAAGTGCCGGAACTGCTTCTATCCGGGAATCACTACCAGATCAAGCTATGGCGAAGAAAGAAAATGCTGGAGGTGACCTTGAGGAGACGCCCCGATCTATTAAAAAAAATCAAGCTTAGTGAGGCCGATAAACAGCTATTAAGAGAAGTTAAGAAGAGATTGGCTGATGCAAACAAAGTTACAAAAAGTTGAAGAAAAACGGGTAAAAAAGGAAATTTCAGAATTTCGCCCTGGAGATACTGTGGCTGTCCATCTTAGCATCCATGAGGGAAGAAGAGAGAGAACACAGGTTTTTGAGGGAATAGTTCTGAGAAGAAGGGGAGGGGGAATGAGGGAAACCTTTACCGTAAGAAAGGTCTCCTTTGGCATAGGGGTAGAAAGAACATTTCCGTTGCATTTGCCCTTAATTAAGAAAATAGAGGTAACTAAGCGGGGGAAGGAGAGAAGAGCTAATCTATCCTATCGAAGAGGGAGGACTAAAAGATGAAAAAAGGACTCCTCTCCTGGATGAGGGAAACAGTTGAAACTATAGTTATTGCTTTTATTCTGGCCTTTTTGATACGTACTTTCGTAGTCCAGGCTTTCTATATCCCTTCCGGATCCATGAAACCAAATCTTCAAATAGGAGACCGTATTCTAGCATACAAGTTTCTTTATGGACTGAAAAATGTAAAAAGGGGCGATATAATTGTTTTTAAGTTTCCTCTTAATCCTCGCAAAGACTTTATCAAGAGGGTGATTGGACTACCAGGGGACGTAATTAAGATAGAAAATAAGAAGGTTTACGTCAATGGTAAACCACTGAGCGAGCCGTACATTATCCACAGAGATAAGTGGAACACTGGTTTTCCTCGTGATGAATATCCTCCGACTCTGGTTCCTGCTGGATCTTTGCTTATGCTTGGTGATAACCGAGATTCTAGTGACGATAGCCGCTATTGGGGATTTGTCCCGGCCAAGAATATAGTGGGGGAGGCATTCCTCGTTTACTGGCCCTTGTGGCGAATCCGGATTATGAGAGGATTTTCTTACCAA
>JBHIAL010000136.1:0-4241 GCA_046758525.1 bacterium | reverse complement strand
TGTCGCTAACACTGAAGTACTAGAGAGAATTAGGTTGAAGTAATCATGAGGGAATAATCACAGCCCTACTTACCCCTTTGACGAAGGATGAGCAGGTTAAAGAAGATGCTTTGAGGGAGTTGATTGATTTCCAGGTCGAATCTGGCATCCATGGCTTGTTTCCCTGAGGCACGGCAGGCGAAAGTATGAAGCTTCCGCTTGAAAAGCGAAAAAGGGCAGCTGAAATAGTTGCAGATCAAACTGACGGTAGGGTTCCCATAATCTTACATGTGGGAACTCAGGATACTGCGATGAGTGTAGAGCTTGCAAAACACGCTGAGGACCTTGGTGTTGACGCAATAGGAGCAGTTGGTCCATTCTTCTATAAACCGGACACCAAAGGTTTAATCCAACACTACAAACGAATAGGAGAATCTGTTGACCTCCCCCTATTCATATATAACAACGTAGGGAGACAAGGCTACAACATCAGCCCAGAAGACTTTGGAGAAATTGTTATGGAAGTTCCTCAAGTAGCTGGTTTGAAAGACACCAGCTATAACATCGAACAACTGCAAACTTACCTTTACAAATTTGGGAAGAATTATACGATTATCGGGGCGGGGGATTCCATAATGTTTGCAATATTCGCTGTTGGGGCTCCGGCACATATTTGCGCGGTTAGTAACGTGTTTCCTGAGATCACCATCCAGCTTTATGAGGCAATAAAAAAGGAGACTACGAGAAAGGTAGAGAGCTGCAGTTTCGGTTAAACGATATAAGGTACGCACTAAAGAAGGGACCTTACATCACGCCTTACAAAGAGACTCTAAGGCTACGCGGCATAGATACGGGCACAGTTTCATCGCCGCTGAGGCCTATGGATGAGCAGGAAATAAGAACCCTGAGAGAGGACTTGAAGAAATTAAGAGTCGTCTAAGCTTCAACACTTGTCCACTTCAATTAGACGTACGTCAGCGTAAACCGTATCGCCTCCTTACAGCGATATGATGGCTCAAAAACTCAGCATTCAGAACCAGTATTCTTTTTCCGTTATCTTCAGGACTTTGATACATCTTTAGTTCTCTCAAGGCAAACAAAGAGTATACTATTTAATTTTCTGTGGATGCGAATTAGAGAGGGCTTGATATAGCGTCTGGGTTTGCTGGAACGTTGTTAGGAATCAACTTGACCAAAATAAGGGAGAAAAGGGAGTAAAATCACCCTACGGATAGACCTATGTCGGTTAGAACCTTCGCCAACTCTTCTTTTTCCGCCTTCGTGAGGGGCAGTATTGGGAGCCTCGGAGAGCCGCCACGCAATCCACTCAAGTTCATCGCCTCCTTTGTCACTCCCAAATACATGTAGGATTCCTCGTGTCCCTTCGGCAGTATCGTGGTGGTTGGGCCGTGAGACGCGTCTACTTTTTGTTGAAATTCCAATAAGGACCCTAATCTCTCTATGATTTTCCAAACCTTTTCAAAGTCCCGTTTCATGCCTGCATCTAAAAGCTCCAATGATATTCCAAGAGCATAATTCCCATACCAGATATATAGCCTGGACATCCCTTCAAAGCTTCAAGAGGAGAACCAGAATTCGCCAATCCCATATAGTATAGGCATCTTGTCACCAGCCAGCTTTTTCATCCAGTGTCTGCGACCCTGAGTACGCCGTGATATAATCTTTCTTATAGACCCCCCTATACCCCCCTCCCCTGCTTTTTTAATGGCTCAGAAGGTTAAGAGGTGTAGGCAAAATTGTGTGGTTTACCTGGCTAAGGATCCTTTGAACTCTTCCTGGGGCTGGCGTAAACAGGTGTGATAAGGAAGTGGCTTTTATCGGGTCCGATGGTAGTCTTCAGAAGGACGATGATGCATGGTTTAGGGGAGCTAAGATCAGGCGTTTTACTTGCTTCCAAAACCTTAAAATTCTATGTCAATAATTTCTTAGTGTTTAAACATAAGCGCGCGCTTTTTATTTATCCGCACGAAAGGGTGATTCCTATTCCCGCGGGTATTGAATTAGAAGTTGCCGCTTTAACTGAGTCGCTTTCAATTGCTCTAAATGCGCTCGAGGAAGCGGAAATCAGGGGAAAAGAGAGAGTCGCGGTTATCGGAGATGGCGTAATCGGGTACTTGGTTGCATTATTTGTTTCTTTTGTGGGGGGAATTCCGAAGGAAAACCTTTACCTTTTTGGAATAGTTGATGAAAAACTCTCTTTAGCCGGAGATTTCGCAGTTACAGTGAACTCGATCAGGGAAAGACGAGAAGTAAAGAGGATGCACCAAAATTTTGACATCGTGTTTGAGGCTGTTGGAGGGAAAGCCCAAGAAGTTGCATTGGAACAAGCCTTTGATTTACTAAAACCAGTAGGAAAGGCTGTAGTACTGGGATTACCTCCCGGAAAGAAAGTACCGATCAATACCAATAAATTGGTGAACAAAGGCCTAATACTTCAAGGATCCATAGGAAGTAGATTAGAACACTATAAAATGTCAATCGAGCTATTAAGGAACGACGATTTTAGGGAAAAAGTAAAGAGGATGATCTCCAAGAGAACATTTGTTATAAAATCCGCACGGGACTTAGAAGAAGCATTCAAGTTTGCAGATACGGAAGAAGGGGAAGCCAGACTACAACCGGGAAGAGTTTTGGTTTACTTTCCCTAACACTAAATCCATGGGTCAATTACTACTTTTAGAGCATTCGTTTCTCTATCCTCTAACATTCGAATAGCTTCCTCAATCTCCTCTAAAGGAAACCCATGGGTAATGAACTTTTTTACATCGATTCTTTGGGAGGAGATCAGTTCGATCGCCTCGACATAGTGTTTTCTGCTTGAAGAATTCGCTCCGTGCACGTGCAACTCGTTGTAGTGAATCAAATTGGTGTTGATTTCATTTAATGGGTCCATCTTTGAAATTCCTGCAAAATAGCTTATGTCGGCGTTAACTACAGCAATCTCCAACGCCTGTCGTTGGGCCTCTTTAGACGAACAAGCACAAACGACGACGTTTGCGCCTTTACCATCAGTTAATTCCCTAACTCTCTTGACCAAGTCAACCTTACTTAAATCGATAAATTCATCAACTTTCAAACCGATCCTCTTTGCTAATTCTAGCCTTGGGGCAGAACGGTTCACCAAGATAACCTTGGCTCCTTTCAGCTTGGCCAATTCTGAGTGCAACATGCCAATTATCCCTGCGCCAATTACAACTACGGTGAAACCCTCCTCAATTTTTATCGGTTTCCAAGCATTTATTACGCAAGAGAGGGGCTCAACCAGCGTAGCCTCATCAAAAGAGAGATTCTCAGGAATCTTAATAATGCATCCTTGTTTTACCGCCCGCTTTGGCACTAAAACGAATTGGGCAAAGCCTCCGTTGTATTGATGCCCAATGGCTTCGAACTTGTTTAAACAGTGATTTTCCTCACCCTTCTTGCACGGCTCACACTCGCCACAGCCAACCACTGTTTCAATGACGACCCTGTCGCCTAAAGCAATATCTTTAACACCTTCACCGATCTCTTCAACTGTACCAGATATCTCATGACCCGTAATGGGCACATCAATACTTTTTTCTCCGTGAAAAATCCTTAAATCGGATCCGCAGATAGCACAGCCGCGAACCCTGACCAAAACCTCTCCTTCTTCACAGCGCGGTCTTTTGACATCTCTTACTTCAAATCTCTCCTTTCCAACCAAAATTGCGGCTCTCATTTCAATCGTCTCTATCTGTCATCTACTCAGACTCAGATTATTCTTTAAAGGTATTTTTAAAGCTCTTTTTGTCACTTCTAATTTGATAAAATCTGATAACCTTCAGAGCGTAATAGATAATCGATCAACTTGATTTTATATCTTAACAATTCTTTACCTATTTAAACATCTGCCTTAGCTATTTCTCAGTATTCGGAGAATTGGTCGGTTTCTCCAACGAGAATTCCAGCGGTAATGCAGTCTCCTAAGCCCACGGTGCTGAGTGGGTGATCAGCGATTTTTGTCGGTATAAGATTATCGAGTATTCATCTCTCTTTGCTATTCCAGTTTTAAGAAACTTCTTAGAAGTAGTGATTCCGGTATATTCTAGTTTTTTGGCAAGGTCTGCGTGCTGGATTAGCCCAATCTCGCTTATATGTAAAGCAGGGTTGGTTAATATCTTTTGAAGGTCGTCAGCGATCCAGTCCTACCAAAATCAGAAGCTTCACGAAAGTTAAGCTGTTCATTGCGCAAGTGGTAAAGTTACTGGTTTTCCCTCTTT
>JBHIAL010000135.1:0-4265 GCA_046758525.1 bacterium | reverse complement strand
ATCTGTTGTTTAACTTGAAAAAATCTATCACACTCTCACATAAGTCCCTTTTTGCCCTCTCTTTACTTACCTTTTTTAACTCCTCCGAGAGCTTTTTCTTCTCCTCCTCACACCACTCTAATATAACCTCAACCTCATAACTAGTAGCACTACGATCTATGCTATTCAAATACTTTATGTAGCTATCCCAAAATCGCTCTTTCCGCCTACAAGCCCCTATTTCTTTATCCAATTCCTCCAGTTTTTTCTCATCTATCCAGTATTTTTCTATTATTTTTTTCATCCATTCTCGCATTGCTTCCTCTGGCATGAACAATCACCTCCCCCTGCTTTTGCCTAGGCGTTGCTTTTCCTTTCAAGTAAAGGTAAGAGAAGCTACTGCCCTTTTGTTAAATCTCTTCGCTCTCATCGGAGTAGTAGTGATAATAGTATTCTCCGTAGCCACGGTGTTCAGGTTTTACTTTGGTTAAAATGATCCCTAAAATGTGAGCTTTTACCTTTGCCAGCGACTCTTTAGCTTTTTGGGCTGCTTGTCTATCTACTTCATTTGCTGCTAATACCAGGAGGATGCCGTCTACATTTGAACTCAAAATAGGGGCATCGGCTACTCCAAGAAGAGGAGAAGAGTCAAACAGTACTCGGTCATATTCCTTTTGAACCTCTAAGAATAAGATCAACTTTTTCATCTGGGAAGACCTCAGAAGCTCAGAGGGATTTGGAGACAGAGAACCACTGGTGAGAAGATCTAAATTATCCACTCCCTCGATACTATGTATCACCTGATAGGGACTCTTGTTAGCGATGAGGACGTTAGTAAGGCCGGGAGCCGCGTCTAATTTGAAAACTTTATGGATCTTAGGGAACCTCAAATCTGCATCAGCAAGAAGAACCTTCTCGCCAGCTGAGGCTAAAGTTATGGCCAGGTTTATGGCTACGGAAGTCTTGCCCTCTAGAGGAATCGATGAGGTTACTACCAGAGTCTTTAGCTTTCGGTCTAGCTCAGCAAACTGCAAATTAGTTACCAGAGCCCGGTAAGCTTCTGAGATGTGGGATTGGGGGAGATCCCGGGTGATTAGTTCTATGGGAGTCTTGCCTTCTTGAAGAATGCTAGCTCTAATCTCTTTTCGTTTCTCCTTTTGGCTGGAGCGGTATGCGTATCCATAACCATATCTACCTGGAGCGCGGGGCCTGGGAATTACTCCGAGAACGGGAAGATTTAGCAACTTCTTGGCCTCATCCTCGGTTTTGATGGTTTTATCCCCGTATTCTGAGAAAAAGGCCAAGCCAGCACCAAAGATTAAGCCAGATATTAAACCAAGTAGAGCATTGAGTTTTTTCTTTGGCTTAACTGGTCTGGTGGGATTAGAAGCAGGATCAACCACCTCGATAGTGCCGATCTCGCTGGCAGACTCAATCTCGGCTTTGTTCTTCGCCTTGACTAAAATGGCGTAGAGATCGGAATTGACCTGCTGAGATCTCTGGAGGCGGGCCAGGGTCAACTCCTGCTGAGGAAGTTTGCTTACCTCTCTCTCATATTCGGCTACCAAACTTCCCAGAGCATCCTCCTTGGCCTTGAGGGCATTTACCTCGGTCTCGTAGCTAACTAATTTGGTATAAAGTTCAGTATAAATGGGACTTATACTCTCGGTCTTTCCGGCCACCACTGTCTTAACCTTGCGTTTTAACTCTTTCTTGGTCTCCTCGATCTGGGCCTTTATGTAGGTAACCTGGGGATCATCGGAGGAGAACTCCCTGCCGAGCTGGGCGTGTTTAATCTCTAGATCCGTGAGGCGGCTTCTGAGCATCTGGACCAGGGGATTGTCGGAGATATAGGTGGAAGAGACCCACACCTTGCTCACCTTTTTGAGCTGGCTTCTTATCTTCCTCAGTCGGTTGTTGAGCTCCTGCCGGGATATTCTGGTGCTTTGATGCAGACTTTCCAACTCCGAAAGACGCTCTACCATTAATCTCGCCTTCTCAGAAAGCTCCGCGAAGCCCTCTTTTTCTTTATATCTCTTCAGATTCTCCTCGGATTGCCGCAGGTTCTCTGCCACCTTTTCGGTCTCCCGGGAGAGAAAATCAAGGGCCGCAGTACTCTCCCTTCGTCGGGAGCTAATGTCTCTTTCAATAAAGACCTCGACGGTCGTATTGGCCATGAGTCGAGCCATCTCGGGATCATCGGAAGATGCAGTAAGCGTAATGAGCCGGGTACTACGTATGGGAGCCACCGATATGCTTTTTTTCCTTAAACTGTCAGCTATTTCAGAAACAGATTTGAGTTTCTCTTCTTTCGAGAAATTACTCAGGATCAGAATGAGTAGATTTCTTAAATATTCATAATATCCATAAAAGTCGCTCTTTTTGCCTGATTCTTTTTTAGGAGTTTCTTTTTTATGAGTACTGACAGGAGAGAATAACCTGCGGGCCACTTCCTCCATCACGGTGCGAGACTTGAGGATCTCTATCTGGGTGTTGATCTCGGTTTCAGTGGAAAGGAGGGAGACTCCGCCGAAGATGTCGATTTGCTCCGGGCCGGCTTTGGCCTTTTTGAGATAGAGGGTAGTAGAGGCTTCATAAATGGGAGTTTGAAGAAAACTGAATGTTACTGCAGAGGCCGTCAGCACAACTACAGTGAGAATGACAATCCACTTTCTCTTCCATATAACTCTGCCGTAATCCTGGAGACTGAGCCCATCATCGTCATTCAAGATTCTTTCTCCTCCATATATTTGACACTTAACTGTTCTAACATTTGCCGGAGTTCTTTAGATTTTTCACCTCCTAAATTAATGGCTATTTCTCGTTTCAAAATTTCGAGCTCCGTGGACCGATTGTAAATCTTGGTCTCTATATCCATAATTCTTTCAGACAGTTGCCATAAATCGGCCGCTTTTATCACCCCGGTTTTAACCTGTTGCTTCAAGGATTCTATATTAGAACTAAGAAAGAACCTGAGCTCCTCCAGCTTCTTTTTTTCATTCTGGAGCTGGAACAGTTTATTGAGCTTAGCAAGAAGTCCTGAGATGACGGAGTTTTTCAGGCGGAGATAATCCTGTTTAGCTTTTTCCAGCTCCTTGGCGTAGGTTAGCCTGCTCATTATACGCTCTTTTCTTCTGGAGCTACTAAATAGAGGAATCTCTAAACCCACACCCCCGGTGGGACCGGTCCAGACTTCTTGTGTATCCTCGTTGGCATAGGTAGTTATTCCTCCCCTCAGACTAAGCTGGAAATCACCGCCTTTACCGGGATCAGGTAAAGCCTGGATTTGCTCCAGGAGGCTCCTCTGGGATTGAAGAGTGGGATTATTTTCCACCACCAGATCAATAGTCTCTTGCAGGATATCCCCGTTTGTGGTGAGTTCTTCGGTCTTTCCCCACGCTGCGAAAAAAAAAGTAATCCCCATCAATACCAGAAAGATGGCCGGGACTTTTTTTCTTATCATTCTCCTCCTCCTCTTCATACCTTATTCAATAAATCCAGAAGATCGTCCCACTTCTCTCCACCCAGGCTTATAGCTGTTTCCAGCTTCAGGATCTCCCGTTCCCTAGCGGCATTTTTTATCTCAAGGCGGCTTTGCATAACTCTTTCCGTGAGGTCAAACAGGGTACTCGGCTGTTTTATTCCTGCTTTTACCTGTTTTTCTAAAGAATCCCGTCTCGTCTCCAGGAAGGATTTGAGCTCTTCTAAGTTTCCCCTTTTGTTCTTTAACTTTGCCATTTCGGTGATCTTGGCCATGAGACTCGATATCAGGGACTGCTTCAGATTCTCGTAGGTCTGTTCGGCCTCGGCCAGAGTTTTTTCCCGGTCCAATTTTCTTTGTACGAAAGTCTCCACCTGTATCACCTCACTGAGACTTAAAAGGGGAGTTCCCATCCCTTCCTCACCTACCCGACGGCTGCTGGACTGCAGCTCCTCAAGGTTAATGAAACCTGCACCTGGCTCGGGCATCTGCTGAATGGTGCTGATCAAACTCCTCTGGGATTCCAGGATGGGGTTATTCTCCACTGCCAGTTGGATTATCCGCTGAAGCACATCCACCGGCTGAACCTTCTCTTCGGCCTGGCTGAAGGCGGCTGTGGATGAAAGAAGCCAGGCGAACACCCCTACACACATTAGAATTTTCTTCGCGCTCATTTTTACTATCTCCTTATTGTTAATGATATTATGAACTTTTTACTTGGGTTCGGAATCAAGAAATATCTCGGGACTTTTCCCCTCCGTCGCTGTATATCGACTTTGGATTGTTTCTGCTCGTCTTCTCGTCT
>JBHIAL010000134.1:0-4267 GCA_046758525.1 bacterium | reverse complement strand
AAGCAGGCATTTCAACTCTTATAGGTTGTCATACCTTTAGAGCAATTGGTATAACTAATTATCTTGAAAATGGCGGTACGTTGGAATACGCTCAGGCAATGGCTGCCCATAGTTCGCCTAGGACGACCAAACTATACGACCGCGCGAGCAATGAGATCACATTAGATGAGGTAGAGAGAATAATAATTTAGTGGAGTATACATAAGGCTATTAGATGGAAGTGCCTTTACAGCTAACTAACATTTAAAATTATTGTTCAGATTAAAGATTCATATTAACAACTGCTTTACTCCTATTTACCACATGATATACTCAAAACTGGTCGATTTTAATTTTTCTTATGCATCTATATTGTTAGAAATTTATATTAGGAGGGGAAAAAGTGCCTCTAGACTTTGAGTTTACAGATGAGCAGAACATGTTCAGGGAAACGATAAGGGAGTTTGGGCAAAATGAAATTGAACCACTTATTGAAGAATATGAGAAAAAAGAGGATTTCCCTAAGGAACTATTTCCTAAGCTAGGTGAGATGGGATTTTTGGGAATCACGTTTCCCGAAGAATATGGTGGTGTGGGGTTAGATAAGGTAACAGATTGTATTTTTGCCGAAGAGATGGGAAGTATATGTGCGGGAATAGCTATGTGTATCAATGCCCATGTGGGATTAGCCTGCTTCCCGATTTATAAGTTTGGTACAGAAGAACAGAAACAGAAATATCTTGTTCCTGGTATTGCTGGAGAGAAAATAGGCGCACTAGGCCTCACTGAGCCTGGTGCTGGATCTGATGCGCGTAGTATTAGCTCTCAGGCTGTTAAGAGAAACAGTAAGTATATTCTAAATGGAACTAAAACATGGATTACAAATGGCACTATGTGCGATTTTGCCGTCGTTGCTGCTTATACAGATAAAAGTCAAAAAGGGAAAGGCATCAGTCTTTTTGTCGTTGAAAAGAGCTTTCCAGGCTTTAAGGTAAGTGGGAAAGTACATAAGCTGGGTCATAAAGCTGCGGACACATCAGAGTTGGTTTTTGAAGACTGTGAGGTGCCAGAAGAAAACCTTTTGGGTGGCGAAGGTGGCTTTCAGCGTGCAATGGCCACTCTTTTAGGTGCAAGGATTACTCACGCAGCTAAATCGGTTGGATTAGCTCAAGCCGCTTTTGAATATGCACTTAGGTACTCAAAGGAAAGAGAGGCGTTTGGAAGACCCATATCCAAGTTTCAAGCTATTAGTTTTAAGTTGGCTGATATGGCTATGAAAATAGAAACGGCCAGACTCATGGTGTATAAAGCTGCATGGCTTTATAGTAGTGATAGAAAATGTGTAAAAGAGGCTTCTATGGCAAAGCTGTATGCCGCAGAGGTAGTGCAATGGGTAGCCACAGAGGCTGTACAGGTTCTTGGTGGATACGGTTATGGGATAGAATATCCAGTTGAGAGATACTACAGAGACGCAAAGCTTGCGTCTCTTACTGAGGGAACTTCTGAAATACAGCGCATTGTAATATCACGAGAGTTAGGAATTTAAATATCCCTAATATTCTTTAGTTATCTATATTAATATATTCAATGTTTAGTTTTAGTAGTTGACTTTTGCTGTTGTCGATTTAATATAATTCGCCTCGATTAATTTATATGACAGGGGGTACAAATAGATGGCCGACACAATTCCAAGCATGGAAGACGCTCGTGAAGCTCTAAAAAAACATAAAATTGTAATTGCTGGAACGGGAGAAACGGAGCAGGGCAAGATTCCAAATAAAAGTTCTTTTCACTTTCTTTCAGAGGCGTCTAAAATAGCAATTCAAGATGCAGGTATCAATAAGTCGGATGTTGATGGGCTAATAACGGCGTTTTCATTGGTTGAACATACATTTATGCACTGTACAACATTTGCGGACTATTTTGGTCTTAGGCCTAAGTTTTTTTCCTCCGTTGCCATCGGTGGTGCAACCGCTGTTTGGATGGTGGCCGAAGCAGCGATGGCTATTGCATCAGGACAGGCCGATGTCGTACTTTGTGTTAGAGGAGATAATACACTCTCTGGAATTTCCTCATCTGGTATGGTTGCCCTAATAAGAGAAATGTGTCATGCAGAATTTGAGTTTCCGTATGGGTTGACAACCCCAGGCGGATATGCACTTGCTGCTCAGAGATATTTACATGATTACGGAGCGAAGCAAGAACATTTAGCTGCTGTCGCGGTTACTATGCGTAAGCATGCAGGCATGAAAGAAAATGCTATGAATAAAGAGCCTCTTACTGTGGAGGATGTTATAAACTCACGTATTATAGCCGAACCCCTTCATAAGTATGATTGTTCAATAATATCTGATGGCGGTGCCGCCTTTATTGTTACAACCGAGGATAAGGCTAAAGAGCTAGGTATTCAAAACCCACTTGCGTATTTATGGGGAATGGGACAGGGATATTCACATCAGTACCTTACCACTCTAAAGGACTTAAATCAGATTTACAATGCAATTGAAAGTTCAGGTCAAAGGGCATTTCAAACGGCTGGTGTGAAACCTAAGGACGTTGATATCGCCTTTCTCTATGACTGTTTTACTATAACTGTCCTTTTAGAGCTTGAAGGGCTTGGATTTGTTCCAAAAGGTGAAGGAGGTCCGTTTGCGCTTGAGGGCCGTATGGAAATTGGCAAGGATCTTCCTGTTAATACGCATGGTGGGCTTCTTTCGCAGGCCCATCTTGGCGCTATGCACCATGTTGTAGAGGCAACAACGCAACTTAGGGGGGAAGCAGGACCAAGGCAGATAAAGGATGCGGAAGTAGCACTAGTGCATGGGAATGGTGGGATTGTTTCTGCCCATAGCACAGTCTTATTAGGCAAAGAACCTCTTTCGTAAATATTTAAGGAGAACTATTAAAAATGGCTGAAGAAAAGGAATATGCAAAACCACTACCTGAATTTCGTCCGGAGACGAAACCCTATTGGGACGCTTGTAGAAGACACGAGTTTGTTTTACCAAGATCGAAGGCTACCAATGAATTTTTCTTCTATCCACGTGCCCTCTCCCCTGGGGATGATATGTCAGAGGATATAGAGTGGGCTAAAGCGAGTGGTAAAGCAAAGGTATGGACATTTGCCATTCACCACATGGGGCCAACTAAGGCTTATAAGGGTGAGCCACCGTATGTAGTCGCTTTGGTAGAGACGGAGGAAGGGGTAAAGATGATGACCAACATCATTGAATGCGATCCTAAAGATGTTTATATTGGAATGGAAGTCGAAGTTTTATTTGATGATGTTACTCCTGATGTAACCCTACCTAAGTTTAAGCCTGTGAAAAAATAGCCGTTGGATTAAAAAAATAAGCTAAGCGAATAGCTAATTAGGAATAGATGCGAACTTATAAAGAAGTTATTCCACAGACTTGCATCGTAGAATAATTATTCTCATTAATTGATGTAAATACTAGTTCAAGGAGCGATTAAAAATATGCCACATGAAATGACTAGGCTATATTACGAGGATTTAAATGTAGATGATGAACACCAGAGCACCGGTAGAACTGTTACAGAAACAGATGTTATCGGCTTTGCAGGGTTGTCTGGTGATTTTAACAACATGCACATAGACGAGGAGTTTGCTAAAAAGACTGTATTTGGCACCAGGGTTGCTCATGGATTGTGTGTTCTTTCAATTTCTTCAGGGCTTTGGTTTACCATGCCTAGACTAGCAACTGTAGCTTTTATGGGTCTCGAGGATTGGCGATTCTCTGGTGCTGTGAAATTTGGTGATACCATTCATATAACACGCAAACTAGTCGAGAAAAGGGAACACAAACGCCCTAATATGGGATTCTTTATTTTTGAAGTTAATGTTCATAATCAAAATGGGGATGTTGTACAAAAAGGCAAGTGGGTAATCTTAGTTCAAAGAAAAGAAGCTTCCTAAGAAGATGTAAAGGTCTACTGTAAAAGCTATTGAAAATTTTATATCTTAATAATCGTACCCTTATATAAAATAATTATATCACTATAATTCCAATATTTACAGATAATTATATCCATTCTAGCCTATATTCATAAGAACAAATTTATCAAACAACAAAAATTCTCTTGACATTTATATGTAAAGTGTGCTAAAAATCCTATTTAGTAATGATTAATGTGGCAGACCTGAGAGGTGTGGGAGTATTATTAGGATATAAAAAATATTAATAAGAAAGGAGGTATGGAGAGATATGGTTCCTGTAGAAGGTTTGCTTGGTTATGTGCTTTTGTTGGTAGGTACTGTGTTCTTTGG
>JBHIAL010000133.1:0-4268 GCA_046758525.1 bacterium | reverse complement strand
AATTGGGCTTCTAAATCTCCCATTTTCTCAGCCAGAGAAAGATAAGGTTCAATCTCTTTCTGTACTTGCGGAGAGGAGGTAAGAATGTTAACCGCATTTCTTAATGATCTCCCTTTCAGAGCGTCTATAACCTGCAGAACTATATCTAAAGCAACCCTTTTCTGAGCTTCCTCTGTAGAAGCTCCTAAGTGCGGAGTAAAGATTACTGAATCTAGTTTTAATAGAGGACTATCAAAGGGTTTCCCCTTTTCAAAGACATCCAGGGCGGCCCCTTTAAGCCTATTTTCCTTAAGAGCCCGGTAAAGGGCATCCTCTTCAATGATCCCCCCCCGGGCACAATTGATAATTCTCGCATCTTTTTTCATCAGGGCAATCTCTTTCTCGCCAATCAAATTCCTGGTTTGGGAGGTGAGGGGAGTATGCACCGTGAGGTAATCTACTTCTGGCAGAAGCTCCTCCAGACCCATGAGAGTAACCCCGAACTGTTCTGCTCTCTCTCCAGAGATGAAAGGATCATAGACTAATATGCGCATCTGTAGCCCTTGAGCCCTCTTAGCCACCTCACTTCCGATTCTCCCCAATCCTATTATGCCCAAAATTTTTCCATAGACCTCAGTTCCCATAAATTTTTTCCGATTCCATTCTCCACTTCTAAGAGAAAAGTAAGCCTGAGGAATATTGCGAGAAAGGGCTAACATCATGGAAATAGTGTGCTCAGAGGCAGAGATAGTATTTCCCTCAGGAGTATTCATCACTATTATCCCCTTTTTGGTTGCTGCTTCTATGTCTATATTATCCAGGCCTGTTCCTGCTCTCCCGATTACCTTAAGGTGCGAGGCTGCATTTATCACTTCTTCGGTTACTTTGGTTTCGGATCTGACAATCAAAGCATCATATTCAGGGATTGTTCTGATTAATTCTTCCTGTGATAATCCTGGTGCTTCTCTTACCCTAAAACCATCTTCTTCTTTTAATCTATCTATCCCTTCTTTTGCCAAAGGATCGCTGATCAGAACCTTCACCATTACCTCCACATTTATTCCTTCAGTGCCCCCTCAGCCGCAGCAACTCCCTTCCCCAATGTTACGGGATAGCCCAACTTTGACAAACTGATCTCCAGAGAAGATACAGCCACCACCATATCGCTTCCATCCATCCATCCGAGGTGAGCAATCCGGATGATCTTCCCTCCCAATTCCTCCTGTCCTCCAGCTACTTCCACTCCGTATCCATCCCGCATCATGGTTCTCAGCTCATTTGCGTCAATCCCAGGGGGGACTTCTATTGCTGTTACTACGTTGGAAGGAACCTCACTAAAAATCTTTAGCCCTAAAGCCAAGGCTGCCTTACGAATAGCTTCGGCTAACCTGGCATGCCTGGCCAGGACATTTTCCCAACCTTCTTTTCTCAGCAGTCTCAAAGATTCTTTCAAAGCACAGATCAAGGAAACAGCCGGAGTATAAGGAGTTTGATTTTTATTAAGGGCTTTTCTAACCTTTTTAAAATCCCAGTAGTACCGGGGACCATGGGAATTTTCTACGAAGCTCCAAGCCTTTGGTGACAAAGTAACAAAAGCCAATCCGGGGGGAATCATTAAAGCCTTTTGGGAACCCCCTATCACTACATCTATCCCCCACTCATTGGTGGCAAAGAATTGGGCACCCAATCCACTTATAGCATCCACCACCAGTATAGCTTCTGTTGACCTCACCACTTCCGCTATAGCTTTGATGTCATAAACCACCCCGGTCGAAGTTTCCACTAATTGGGTGAAGACAGCTTTTATTTCTTGATGTGCAGTTAGCTTTTTCTTTATTGAACCTGGATCAGGTGCACTTCCCCATCTAACATCGAGAGGGATCACCTGAACACCAAAAGCGGTAGCGATCTCGGCCCATCTTTCTCCAAACTTTCCGCCCTTAATTACCAATACCCTGTCGCCCGAGGAAAGAAGATTGGCTATGGCTGCCTCCATAGCTCCTGTTCCAGAGGCGGTGAAGACAAAAACTTCCTCTTCGGTTTGAAAGACGTATTTTAATCCCTGGCGGACTTCTTTAAAAATCTCGGCGAATTCCTTACCCCTATGATGAACGATCTCTCTCGCCTGACCTAATCTTACTTCCTCTGGAAGCGGTGTGGGTCCCGGAGTAAATAACCTCTGCTTCAATTTCGCCCCTCTATGCTACATACACGCTAACTCTTCTTTTTCCTTCAAATTTCACATATCCATCAACTTTAGCAAATAAAGTATCATCTCTACCCTTACCCACATTAAAGCCAGGACAAAATTTTGTACCTCGCTGTCTTACCAGGATACTGCCAGTTCGGACAAATTGTCCAGCAAAACTCTTCACTCCCAGACGCTTGGAAAGGCTTTCCCTTCCATTAGAAGAATGACCCTGTCCTTTTTTGTGAGCCATAAGTAAAACACTCCTTTCTCATCAGTCTAAATTTGGAACCTTGCTAAAGTTAGCAGCTTAAACATTAAGAGGTCAATCGAAGATTTGATTGACCAATCCCCTTAAGTCTTAGAGCTAGAAGTTACTCTTTTAATTCGCTGATACCTATAGCCAGAATAATTAATCCCACCAAGGCTGCTGCTATACCCACTATTCCCTGCAAAAAAATTAAAACCATGGGGGCAAAAATCACAATTAACCATATTCCCACTGCGGTTGCTACCGCTCCACCTAGGATCTTTAGCCACTTCTTCATCCTCCATCCTCCTTAATCAAGATTTAAATTCGATTGTCCCTTTAGAGTTTTCAATCCTTTTAACCGGCACAACAAAGGAAAGAGGGAAACGTAAGCCGGGTTCTGTTACCAAAAGGAAAACATCCCTTCGGTGGTGACCATTTATCTAGGACCCAGGTTACCCTGGGCCTCCAGCAGCCTACCCGAGGGTTAAACCCTCCTATTTGGCCTTGCTCCGGGTAGGGTTTGTCCAGGTGAAAAATCACTTTTTCACCGGTAGGCTCTTACCCCACCTTTGCACCCTTACCGCAGCACTCCTTTGGACTGCTAATGATCAAGCTATGCTTAACCATTGCGGCGGTTTGGTTTCTGTGACACTTTCCGTAAAGTTACCTTTCCTGGGTGTTACCCAGTACCCTTTTTTGGAGCCCGGACTTTCCCCAGGATACCCATAGGGTATCCCGCGGTCACCTCATTCCCTCTTTCCTCTCGCTGCCACTTTAGCCAGTTTATCCGCTTGTTTATTAGCGCTTCTTACAACGTAATTGAAGTTCACCTTTTCAAAGAAGCTCTCAAGATGCCTTACTTGAGAATGGAAAAGCCCTAACTTTGTATCCTTTACCCTGTAGGTTCCTTCTAGTTGTCTTACGAGAAGCTGGCTATCCAGAAAACATTCGACTTCTTTTGCTCTCAGGTAAAGAGCTTCCTCCAGAGCGAAGATTAATGCCATATATTCCGCTACATTATTGGTAGTTACCCCTATGAACTTAGCTATCCTTTTGATTACTTTTCCATCTTGATCGCTGATAATAACTCCTATTCCCGCTTTTCCTGGATTTCCCAGTGAGGCACCATCACTGTGAAGGATAATCTTGTCCGATCCTTTCACTCCTTTACCCCGTTAGAAAGAAGGCTCCGTCCGCGTGCCTCGTTAGAGATTTTGTCTCTAACGGGGTTTACCTGGCTGACTATTTCTTGCCCCTTAAACTCTGAATCTGTAGTTCCTTTGCCTTTATATCTTTTTTTAGTTGAGTAATCTTGGCTCCCATCTTTTTAAGTTCTTGATGGCCAATCTTTTTTTGAAGGTGTAGCCCGTACGTCTTTTCCCCTATCTGCTTAAACATATTCTCTATCTCTTTTTCTCTCTGTCTTATCTGGGATCTGAGCCTGGCAATTTGACTAAATCCCTTTGTCTCGGTGGCAAATCGCTCTATTCCCTCTTGAGTAATCTTTTTAACTTTATCTCCTAAGTCATCCAGCTTTTCTCTCCAGTCCTTGGCTTCTCTAGCTGTCTTTTCTACCCCACTTTGAGTAGCTGTCTTGATTCCTTCAGCCAGCTTATCCAATCTCCTTCCTAATTCTTCAAATCCTCCCATTGGTATCACCCCCTAGCCTTCTAGCAATCGGCTTTGCCCATTGCTTGACGCGCCTGAGAGGAGTCGAACCCCTAACCCACGGATCCGAAGTCCGTTGCTCTATCCAGTTGAGCTACAGGCGCAAGAGCGGGAAACGGGATTTGAACCCGCGACCCTCAGCTTGGGAAGCTGATGCTCTACCACCTGAGCTATTCCCGC
>JBHIAL010000132.1:0-4328 GCA_046758525.1 bacterium | reverse complement strand
GATAGCCTCGACATTTCTCAAAATATTCTCCCAGCCATTTATACTCGCTGTTTTTATCGGCAAGTCTATCAAACGAATAAGCCATCAATATAAAAACAAGCGGCTTGTCTTTCTCATCGATCTTCTTAAAATGGCTCCGAATATAATTTATTGCCCCTTGATAATCATTCCTCTGGCCAATATAGTCAGAAATATCCACTTTCCAGTCTGCATATAAACTCCAATATAACGTTAACACGGCCAAAAATAGCCAGACGACTTTTTTAATCATTGCCTTGAAACAAAAGATAGATTTGAAGTCTTTTCTTGGGAAAATCAACTGGCAGTTGGGGAAAAGGCAAGCTCAAATTTATGGCATTGAGTGCATCTTGATCAAATGACTGCACTGGGGAAGGATTCACAACTTTTAATGACACCAATTCTCCATTTTTTTCGACCGTGACAGAAATACCTACTTGGCTTTTTTGGGCTATTTCTTGAACAGAAGTGATCAACCAGTTCTTCTGGATTTTTCCGACAACTGCCTCTGCCCAGGGAGTTATATTATAGCCACTATTAAAAATAGAGGCTGTGCTTTTTTTGGAGGAAACACCTGTCTTGGGGCCCCTGGATTGGGGATAGACTTTTGTCAAAAGACTATTCGAGAAACCAGGGTAAAGATACTTTGATAAGTTCAAATCTTTTTTCTTTTCTCCTTTTCCATTTTCACCAAATCTATTTTTGGCTTTCGCCAGCTTTAGGGATAAATTCGGCTCTTCGGCTAAAGACAAATTCAGCTTGCTTTCCATGGATGAATTCAATTGGAATCCAGAAGAGAAATCAGATTTGAAGGCTTTATTAGGATTAGCCGTTTTATTCTGAATATTATCTTTTATTTTTTGTTCTGTTGGTTTTGTTCTTTCATATGTTAACCTATAATCTTCTTTCAGGCCTTTTTCCTCAGGGCGCACGTAGAAATCATTTATATTTGTTGAAGATTCTCTAAGTTGAGGAAAAAACAGCTTCTCAGGGGGAACTATAACCACATCAATAATGCTCTTTTTATAAATATAAACTTTGACCGGAGAGATCAAAGTAAGGCCCAAATAAATAAAAGCAGCATGAATGATGAGTGAGAAAAAGAGACTCAATCCTTTTTTTGTAAGTGTAGGTCGATTTCTAATAATCGGAATCATCCTTTTAACTATACATTTTTCCTTCTACATCAATAAAGTCCAATTTGGGTAAAAAAGTTACATCAAAACAGCAATTCTTT
This sequence comes from bacterium, assembly GCA_046758525.1. Taxonomy (GTDB): domain Bacteria; phylum Aerophobota; class Aerophobia; order Aerophobales; family AE-B3A; genus AE-B3B. The sequence goes on along the minus strand of JBHIAL010000132.1, from coordinate 3,073 downwards.
TCCAATCCTCTGCGATTCAGACAGTAGCGATCTCCTTTTAGGCAGCGCCCAGCAGAAAACATTAAAACCCCTGGAGATCGTTATTTTAAAATAGACAAGGAGTTGTCTTAAAACCCACATAAAAAATTTTTCAAAATATTTCAATTTTCACTTGCATTTTTTGTTACAATCTGTATGCTTATAATATAGTGGGCATACAGACAAGAGTCGAAAAGCAGAAATTCAGTCGGCTTCGCCAGTCTCTTAATCATCTCTCATACGAAATAAAAGAACTTCTAAAACCTTTCTTCTCCTCGAAGCCTGTGATCAAAGGATCGGTCTATGAGCTCAAGCGAAAGTGCGGAAAGCCGGGATGTAAATGCACTAAGGGTCAACTCCATCACACCATGGTTCTCAGCTCAAGCGAGAAGAGCCGAACAAGATTGCGGGTTATTCCGCAGGGATTCCTTCTAGAGGTAAAGACTAAGGTACAACGATATCAGAGACTTCGCCGCTCTCGCAAGCGACTGGGCGAGGTGCACAAGAAGATGCTTTGCGTTATGGATGAGATGGAGGCGATGCGCCGGGAGGAGATACCCTCTGGAGGGGACGACTGAGATGAACCTTGTGATTTTCGAGGAGGCGAAGCCCCTTGTTTGCCAGGCACTTCAAAATGGAGAGTTCGACTACATTGAGGCTGCCAGCGAGGTATTCGAGACAGATTTTTTCCGCTTCATTAAGGCTAAACCCATTCTTGCGAAGTTGGCGGGGACCTATCCCACTCCTCGCCAGAAAGAAGAAGTGCCTTTGCTGTTCTATGTGGCTTCGAATCTTTCGATGCAGCTTCATGGGGTTCATGCGTTCAATGCTTTTCCCATGGTGGTCCGGGCTGGAGGAATGCTCAATGCGTTTGGACCTTCTGCGGGCAAGAAGGTTCGACACCCGGATACTGGGGATGTGACTCTTTCCTGTGAGGGATTCAACAACAAGAATCACTATGACCGCCAGACTCCCTGTGATCAAGACTACCTCCGTAAAATAGCCAAAGATACCCGGGCTGATGAGCTGATGAGCTGGTTTGGTCAGGATGTGGTTCGTATCTTTCGTTCACGGCGGGCTTTTGACAAGGAAGGTCTTTTCCTGGGAGACGCCAGCTATCTTTTCGTCCCCGACAATCCTCGCTACGAAGGATCAGTCAAGCTTCTTTTCGATGAGCACGATCATCCTCTCAGCAGGGAGCGATACGAAAACATGACTGATGAACAGAAGGCTCGCTCGAAATGGCGACGCTGTTATAAGATGGTCACCCTGTTGCATACAAACCGCTCGCTGGATTTTTTTCTCTTTGTGGCAGTGAAAGTTCTTCCTGGCAAGGCGAATGAATGTCCGCTGCTCTACGAGCTCGTGAGAGAGTTCGTGGAGACAGTTGGCAAGGGCGTGATGAAGAGGCTCATCCTTGACCGTGGTTTCCTGGACGGCAAGGCCATCTCGACCTGCAAGAGAAACTATGGGATCGATATCCTTATCCCCCTCCGTCGTGGCATGGACATCTACGAGGATTCAATGGCGCTATTCCAATTACCGGATGTAGATTGGGTTAAGGTAAAAGAGCCGGAGGTCAAGCCAAAGGAGCTCCCCCGCCCACGACCCAGCTCCGTAGTCAAGAGAGAAAGAAGGCGGCAGGAAACAATCCAGCAACTCAAGCGAAAGAAGCCACCCCCTCCACCAGAGGAGATTATTGTGAAGCGTGAGGCGGCTGCCATCGGCCAGTTCCGCTCCTGGTCCTCCTGCACGGTGCCCCTGACCGTTGTGGCCAACCGTGAACTTTATGCCGACGGCCATCAGGAGACATGGCTGCTGATCGATACCAAGGAGCTAAAGGATCCGAGTCAGGTCAGAGACGAATACCATCTTCGAACCGCCGCAGAAGAGAGATACCGTCAGCTCAAATGCTTCAGCGACCTGACTCATTTTACCTCTCGCGCTTTTTCCCTGGTTGTCAATCAGGTTGTCTTTATCATGCTGGCTTATAACCTTCTTCAGTTCTACCTGCTTCGCCAGGGAAAAAAGAAACTCACGAAAAAACCAATGCCTCATATACGTCAGCAATTACTTCCCTCCGACAATCACGTCATCGTTTACTGGCAGAACTACTATGGCCTGTTCAAGCCGTTTGAACTTGTTGGGTTCGTAGTGCAGCTTTCTGAGGAGGCACGAAAGAAGATCGCAGAGAAGTGCCGCCGCATCGGCCGTGAGTTGACCGAAATCATGAAGAACCCTCGAGCACCTTGATACTCCACTTCCTGACATTCATAGTCGTTTTAACAAATCACGCTTATTATCCATTGACCTTTATGGCCCCTCTTTTCCCACTCAAAACATTTTAGCTCTCACCAATACGACCTATCCTCTGGAGGCCAGGAAAATCTCCCTCCTTTTGCATGTCAGGAAGGCATTTTACAGCTTAAACCGAGCCCCAGAGTAGCTGTATCCTGTTCTAGTGTCTGAATTGCAAATGCTTCCAAAACTACTTGACAAATTTAAAGAATTATATTATTATTCAGAATAGCCATAAATTTCAGAATATTTAAAATATTCTGAAAATTGAATCTAAGTGAGGTAAAGAGAATGATCGATAGAAATAAAAATGTATCCTGTTTGTCTCCCAAAGATAAAAAATTAGGCTGCTGCAGAGTTGAATCAATCATCAGCATCGATGAGAGGGGCCAGATGGTGCTTCCTAAAGAAATAAGAGAGAAGGCGGCCATTTCGGCTGGAGATAAGTTGGCTGCCATAAGCTGGGAAAAGGATGGAAAGGTTTGTTGTATTTCTTTGATTAAGGCTGAAGATTTTGAAGAAATGGTCAAGGGGCTTCTCAGTCCTCTGATGCAAGATATAATGGCAAAGTGATCATTACAGAAATTTGGAGGTAAATGAATATGAGGAAAAAAGAAATAAAGAAATTGGTAAGAAAGGGTTATGCTGAAATCGCAAGCCAAGACAGCTCCTGTTGTTCTCCTCTGAATTCATGCTGCGGGGGAGCTGAATTAGCGGAGGATGTCAGCAAGAAGATAGGATATACAGAAGAATAGCT
>JBHIAL010000131.1:0-4425 GCA_046758525.1 bacterium | reverse complement strand
ATACAGCGACGAAGGGGAAGAGTCCCGAGATATTTCTTCAGGTTTATAGCCCGGCTTGTTTTCTTAAACTATCAGCAAGATCTATCCTCTCCCAGGTAAACTCTGGTTCATTCCGACCAAAATGACCATAGGAGGCGGTTTTCTTATAAATAGGACGAAGAAGATCCAGGGTTTTGATCATCTCCCGCGGAGTAAGATCAAAGTTATCTTTGATAAGATTTTTCATCTTGGATTCCGGGATTTTCCCGCTACCAAAGCTATCCACCATAAGAGAAACAGGCTCACTCCTTCCAATCACATAGGCAAGCTGTATTTCACATTTTTGAGCGATCCCTGAGGCCACCAGATTTTTGGCAATATAACGGGCCATGTAAGATCCTGAACGATCCACCTTGGTAGGGTCTTTTCCTGAGAAGCATCCTCCACCATGGGAACCCACTCCTCCGTAAGTATCCATGATTATTTTTCTTCCTGTAAGGCCGGTGTCGGCTTGAGGACCGCCTATTTTAAAGCTCCCTGTCTGATTTATATAATAACCCATCTCTTCATTTCTATATCGCTCGGGAATGCAGGGCTCTATCACTTTCTTTATTATCTCGTCTTCGATATCCTCTACTTCCACCTCAGGACTATGTTGAGCAGAGATGACTACCGAGGTTACCCTTTTTGGCACCCCATTCTCGTATTCTACAGTGACCTGGGATTTCCCGTCCGGTCGAAGATAGGCGAGAACTTTCTTTTTTCTCATCTCGGCTAATCTGTGTGTCAACCGATGGGCCAAAACTATGGGAAGGGGCATGAATTCAGGGGTTTCCGTGGTAGCATAACCAAACATCATTCCCTGATCCCCTGCTCCATCTCGGTCCACGCCTAGGGCAATATCTGGTGACTGCTCGTTGATTGAAGTAATAACTGCACAACTCTTATAGTCGATACCAAAGCTTGCCTGCGTATACCCTATCTCTTTTATTGTTTGGCGAGCTACCTCAGGTATATCTACATAGCAAGCGGTGGTGATCTCTCCAGCTATAAAAACGAGACCTGTCGTGACTAAAGTCTCACAGGCTACTCTTCCCTTAGAATCTTTTTCCAACACGGCATCTAATACAGCATCCGATATCTGATCAGCGATTTTATCTGGATGTCCCTCTGTCACTGATTCCGAAGTGAATAAGTACACTTCTCGGCTCATCTGTTACTCCTTAGGCCATTCATGATTAATGACTTAACTACGTTCTTTTCTTCTTGGTGCCTTTAACCTTCTTCTGTCTCGATGATCTGCTCAATTTCCTCAACCGTTTCTGCTTTCATCAAAGCTTGGCGAGATTTTTTACGTCTTAAAAACCGAGAGATTGTGGCTAAAGCTTTTAAATAATCTCCGGCGGCGTCTTTGGGAGCGGCTAACATAAAGAATAAGTAAACTGGCTCTTTATCTAAAGCATCAAAATCGATACCCTCCTTGGATATACCAAACGCTCCCACCAGAGACTTGATCCCTGAGGAACGAGCGTGAGGAATGGCTATATTATATCCGATCCCGGTGCTTCCCAATTCTTCCCTTTCTTGAATGACTCTTAAAAACTCGTCTCGGTCGGTAACCTGAGTGGTTTTTTCCAATAAGTCAGTTAACTCTTTTAGTACCTCTTTCTTGGTGCGGGACTCTAGCCTTGGCTTAATGGCTCTTTTATCCAGAAAACTTCTTATCTGCACCTTAGCCTCCTTTTGTCACGGATCAGCATTCCAGACTGAAAATCATTAAACTTTAACTATCGATATTAGATTTGGGGCTCTATTAAAGCGAAGTTACCATCATCTGCTAAGTAAAGGACATTAATCTGGTCAGTATCGGTGTTTAGAAAGAAAAAAAATCTATCCTGCAATAAAGAGAGTTCCCTGGCTGCTTCATCTACAGTCATAGGTCTGGCAATTTCTCTGGTGATGTGGGTTATCTGTGAATAATTGCTATAAGGAGAACCCTGGGAGACAGTGGACAAGGAGCTTTTTTTCTTTATCCGCATACGGAATCTGTGTGATTTAATCTTCTCTTTAAACTTCTTAGCCTGTTTGTTTACTTTATCAATGGCAGTCTCCACCGAGATGTATAGATCAGGACTCGATCCATCTCCGTGGATGGTAAGACCATCAGCTACAACATTAATCTCAGTTAGATACCTCTTTTTTTCCAGTTTAAGCCTTACCCGTGCAGAGAAGACTCGTCGGAGGTATTTATTTATTTTTTGAAGTTTTTTCCTGATATGCTTTTCAAGATCCGCAGTCACTGGAACGTGAGTTCTGCTTACTTCCACCTTCATTGCTCTATCTCCCTTCCCTGGGATCTTTGACAATCAAGGTAAATCCCGGCCGAACAACTATAATAAAAGTTTCAAGGTCATAACATTGAACTTTTCACTTTCTACTATACCCGTTCAGCCGGGTAAAGTTCGGAGAGTCAAGCGTACTATCTATTTTTTAACTACGTTAACCGCTTGAAGACCACGCTCAGTTTCCTGAACGTCGAAGGAAACCTTCTCGCCTTGTTCCAAACTCTTGAATCCTTCTCCTCCGATGTTGGAAAAATGGACAAAAACATCCTCGCCATTTTCCCTTTCAATAAACCCAAAACCCTTACGGTCATCAAACCACTTGACCGTTCCTTCTTCTGACATACCTGCACCTCCTGTAAATTTGTGAACAGTGTTGAAAAACTCTTCTCAACGTCAAAATAGATTATGGGAGATTATAATATAGGAAGATAAGTTTGTCAAACAAAGAACTTTCAGGAAGCTCTGGCCAAGGTAAGTATATAAACTTCCCTGGCTTTTGCTTTTTTAAGGACTTTCGCCGCTTCTCTAACGGTTGTTCCCGTGGTATAAACATCGTCAACTAAAAGTATCTTTTTTGCCCGGAATTTATCTTTGTTTTTGAATTGAAATGCTCCTTTTATATTTTCTATCCGTTCTTTTTTGCTCAATGAAATTTGACTCTTAGTTGCTTTCACTCGTTGGAGGCCGTTCTTAACTAATTTGAGGTCAAAATGTGTAGCTATCACTCTGGCTAACAACTCAGCTTGATTGAATCCTCTTTCCTTTAGTTTTTTTCGATGTAAAGGGATAGGGATTACCAGATCAAGTTTAGAGAGAGGCAGGTCTGTATGAAAAAAATAAGCCTTCAGGACTTTTTCTAATCGCTTCATTATTCCTTTTTTTCTGCGGTATTTAAGAAGGTGAATCGCTTCCTTCATCACCCCTTCGTAAAGGGTGGCAGCGAAGATCTTCTTAAAGGGTGATGATTCTCGGCGGCACTCTGTACACAAAAGAGAGGGAACTTCCTGGGAGGCGAGTGAGGCGGAAAATGGTTTGGCACACCTTGAGCAATGGGGCATCGTTAGCCATTTCACTTTGTCCCAGCAGGTTTCACAGATATAGCTGAAGTTTAAGGGTTCAAGAACCTGGCCACATATCTTACAATCTGCCGGCAAAAAAAGACTAAATGCACCCTTTCCCAGGCCTTTAAAATCCAATTCCACTTACTCCTATCATTCAAACTATAACAGATAAAAGAAGTTGTCAAGAACTAACCAATTTCGCCAGTTTTTCCCTAATTATATCAATCTTAAGTGCCAGTTGCTGTCCCCGTTAAATAATCTTTAATATAATCTAATTTCAAATCATCTTTTCCCGCCAAAGCTTATAGTTCCGTCCTTTTTAACTTTTCTTTGGTAATGAAGGGAAAATACATAGTCTAAGTCAATCTCTTCCGATAAGATCCTTAGCCTACTCTTTTTCTCCCTTACTTCCTCCTTCCAGCGCTCATTCGGTATCTCGCCGGTCTCCTCGTGGCGATATCTTTCGTTGTAAAAGGAAATGAGCTCATCAAGGACCTTCTCTGCCTCACTTATCTTTACCACCTTATACCTCTGGCAGAGGAAGGGGAGCCTTCTTTTTCTCTTTTGGCTCTTGATGATAATAGTTATGCCTTAAGGCGAATCTTCGGGTACTGTTTCTATTGAAGGGCCAACCAATTAAAGTCCCATCCTCTCCTTGACAATCCTTTAATTTATATTACAATGAGCAAAAAATTAAGGGTTGATGGCATTGTCAACGGAAATTCTTACCAGTGAAGTGTTAGTTCTGAATAAGCTCTGGCAGGTAGTTAGCGTATGCTCGGTCAAGAGAGCCCTCTGCCTGCTTTATTTAAGGCATGCCCAGGTAGTATTGAAAGAAGGTGGATCTTTTTATACCTTTGGTTTTGAGGATTGGAGAGACTTTTCTCAAAACCATTCTCAGGATAGCGAGATAATAAGAACGGTGGCCTATAAAATCAGGATGCCTCAGGTCATACTCCTGCTTATCTACGATAGATTTCCTCCGCGGAGAGTAAAGTTTACCCGCAAGAATATCTATAAGAGGGACGAAAATATATGTC
>JBHIAL010000130.1:0-4448 GCA_046758525.1 bacterium | reverse complement strand
AGGAGAGAGCCTGGACGATGGCCTCCATACTTTTTGATTCACCTGAATATATTATAATCGCTCTCAAGATTATCTCCTCATACTTCAAGTTAAGCGACGGGAAATTGACTTCGCCGACTTCTTAATTTATGATGAGCCTCCACCTGGGAAACAAAAGTTCTAATTTTGTTCAAATAATTAGCCTGGTGAGAGCCATCGTAGGAAAGGCTGAGGATAGGAAAATCAGGATAGTCTTTCTCTATCAGTGTTGCTAGGGCACAGGTTATATTTCCCGGCATACAGGTAAAGGGCATTACATTAACTACTCCATCCCTCCCTCTTTTGATTGAATGCAGGGTTTTCCCGATAGTCAAAATAGCTTCTCCTCTTAATGATCGGTCAAGGTATCTTTCGCCCAACTCCAGAATTTCCTCAATATTGGGTTCCTCAAATCCCTTTATTATGTAGTTAAAAGGAGCCTCAAATTTTTTTTCAATTATCTCTTGAAAAAAGTTCCTGGTCACAATTTTGACAAAATCGATGAACTTCCTTTCTCTTAGCGAAGTTTCTTTGTGCATCTGGTTTGTATACATAAACCACTCTCGCATGGAGGCCAGTTCTACTTTAAGCCCTAGCCTTTCCAATTCATCTATAATGAATATATTACTAAAAGGATTGTGTCTTACGTATATCTCTCCTACTATGGTTACTACGGGTCTATCCCTATTTTCTGTCTTTATCTTACTGAAGGCAACGGCCGCCCTCTGCATCAGTGGCTTTAGATTTTTTCTATTTCTTATAGTCTCGCAGATCTCATCTCTATATCTTTGGTAAACTCTGTTGGTCTCTCCCTTATTTACTTCATTCACTCTTATTAGCCTTTGAGCTTTCCGCAAGATATCAATAGCCGCAATACCTTCCCAGGCAAGTCTGCTAAACCTTGCTCCGTAACCTCCGTAACTATTCTCTGAGTCCAGAGAAATAATGGGGATATTTTTATAACCGAGGGAACTTAGAACCTGCTGTTGAAAAGTTCGATATTGACCGAACCTACAAGGCCCCTGAGCAGTGCCCATAAAAAAGGCAATTTTTTCTGGATTAGAGCCGTTTTTATTTATTATTTTAAGCATATCGCCGGTGGTCAAAATACAAGGATAACATTCTCTACCGGTAGTGTATTTTTGTCCCTCTCTTAACGATATGAGATTACTGATCTCCATTACCTCTGCTCTTCTTCCCAAGGCCTGGAGAGCAGCTTTAAGGGCGTAAGAATGATCATCCATGTAAGGGATATAGATTATCCTATTTTCATCTTTTGAAACTGGCTTGAAGGTAGTTTTGGGGACCTTTCTTGGCTCGATTTTTTTATTCTGGATGCTGTCCAGAAAAGCTTCCAGGCGAGTAATGATACCAGCTTCAGCACTGTGTTCATCGATCTGCAGCTCCAGGGAGGGTCTATCCATCTCCTCGTAGAAATACTTAGAAATAAAGGAATCTGGTCCACAGCCAAAGTTGGTAATATAGATAGGATAAAGATTGGGGGTTTCTTTTATGCGTCGACTGGCTGCCAAGATTTTCTGTCCGTAGCCCCAATACAGATGGGAATAATCCTCAGAGATGAGAGAAGGATCAAGATCCAGAAAGTCCATAGGAATGGCTAACATCCCTAATTCTCGCATTTTTTCCGCTATATCCAGGTTTAGCCCAGGATCACAGCCATTATAGGGTCGAGAAATTAAAACAAAGCCAGTCTTTCCATTTAAACCACCCAGGATCTTCTCACCTTTCTTTTTTAAATTTTCATAAAACCTGGATTGAGCCTGCTTGGCTACTTTGATGGCTTTTTTGATTTTTAATAAATCTTCATCTAAAAGGCTTCCTATCTTTTTTAAAGCTTTATCTATACCTTCTCTTAAAGATATCTTTGGCTCCAGGAACTTCACAGGGTAGTCTTTTATATCCACTACTGAGTTTACAAAGTAAGGAAGACTCTGAGACCAGGGGCAGTTATAAATTCTTTTTAGCCGGGAGTCTTTCTTCTCAAAATCAATCAAACTGGGAAGGAATATATAGTCGAGTTTCTTTTTTAGAAGGCTTAATACATGGCCGTGAGCAACCTTCACTGGAAAGCAGGTCTCAGCTACCACAATCTCTACCCCTTGATGTATAATCTCATCATTGGTTTTATCGGAGAGCACCACCTCGTAACCGAGCTCAGTGAAAAAGCTTTCCCATAAAGGATAAAGCTCATAAGTATGCAGCACTCTGGGAATGCCAATCCTTTTTCCCCTTCTACCCTTTCTTTTTTTAGAGAATAAGAGCTTTTCCCTTTCCTTGAAAAAATTGGGAATTTCTTTTTTCTTTCTCTTTCCTTCTTTACCGCTGTATTTGTCACATCTATCTCCATAGGTTAGCGGCTTACTCTCTCCCTTAATGAAGACCCTGTTCACCTTGCAATGATTGGGGCAATCCTGACACTCAACGGAATTCATCTGATAAGATAGTTCACTTATTTCAAATCCTTTGAATTTACTCTCATGGGTTACCTCCTCCATAGCCACTATGGCTACCCCGATTGCTCCAAGAACCTCATTATGGGGAGGGACAGTTATTTTTTTCTTCAGAATTTTCTCAAAAGCCGCTACTACGGATCTGTTACAGGCTGTTCCTCCTTGAAAGAAAATGTTATCACCAATTTTTCTCCGTTCCACTACCTTGTTAAGATAATTATAAGCCACTGAGTAAGCCAGACCGGCTACCAGATCGAAAACAGGTACTCCTCTTTGAAGATGTTCAAACAGAGATGATTCCATAAATACTGTGCATCTATCGCCTAGATCGGCGGGTGCAGGGCTAGAAAAGGCTATCTCTTCAAACTCTTTTTTTATATTTATCTTTAGCTCCTCAGCCTGTTCTTCCAGGAAAGAGCCGGTCCCGGCAGCACAGGCTTTATTCATAGTAAAGTCTACAATTACTCCCCTTTCTAAACTGATGAACTTGGAGTCCTGACCCCCTACCTCGAAAACTGTATCTACATCCAGGTCTACATTCAAGGCCCCCCTGGCCTGAGCGGTAATTTCGTTCTTAATTACGTCAGCTCCTACAAAGGCTCCAATCATGTATCTACCCGAGCCGGTGGTCCCTACACCTTTTATCCTGACCTTTCCCCCCACCTTATTTCTAACCTCTCTTAGGCCATCCTGTACTGTCTTGATGGGTTTTCCCGCTGTAGGAAGATAGCTCTTAGCCAGAAGGCGTCTTTGTCTATCAATAATAGCAACATTGGTACTTACGGAGCCAATGTCTATACCTAAATAGGCATCGATTAATCCCCCATCATTTGCAAATTCACAGCTCTTTTCCTCAAGGGGCGGCTTTTTGGCCTCATAATCCAGTGAGAGTCGGGGCAGAGCCTCTTTTTCCTCTTTCAGGTAAAGATTCTTTTCTAATTTACTCATATTAAATCTTTTTTTAGCTGCTGTTTCGCTTAAAGAAAGAGCTACACCCAAAGCTCCAATAGAGTAGTAGTGCTTCGGAACAATAATATCGTCCCTTTTCAGGATTCTTTTAAAGGCCACCAGCATGGCCCTGTTAGCGGCTACCCCACCCTGAAAAGAGATAGGGCCCTCGAGATTCTTACCCCGGGCAATATTACTTTTATAACTTCTTGCCAGAGCTTCACATAACCCCATGGTTATGTCTGGATTAGGAGTTGCTTTCTGCTGCAGATGAATCATGTCCGATTTAGCGAAGACAGCGCATCTTGCCGCCAGGCGAGCTGGATTAGTAGATTTTAAGGCCTCCTCGGCAAATTCTCCCTCAATATCCAGCTCCAGTCTTTTTGCCTGTTGATCCAGAAAGGATCCGGTACCAGAAGCACAGCTTGAGTTCATGCCAAAATCCTTCACCTCTCCTTTTTCATTTAAGGCAATAAACTTGGCATCACATCCTCCAATGTCAATCACTGTTCTTACTTCGGGATGAAGGTGGTGGACCCCCTTAGCCTGTACTATTATCTCTTCTAGATAGGGTAGATCCCATTCTCGGCTCAGATATTCTCCATTGGATCCGGTAACAGCCACGTAGTGAAGAGGATATTGCCTGGCTATTCTCTTTATTATATCTCTGGCCTTATCTAGAGGCTGACCATTATGACGCTGGTAGTCTTCCTCGTGAATAATATTCCCTTTTTTATCTATAAGGATTGCATTTACGCTAATAGAGCCTAAATCGAGTCCCAGGAAATACCCATCCTTGTTCATGGATTTTTCTTCTCTCCGTATTTATCGTCTTGAGATATATTTACTTTCTCTTATCGGACCTGTGTCATAGCCTAGAGAACCTATTGTTTATCTTTGAAATTTAGCATAAGGAAGTAGTATGTCAAGAATATCTCGGGACTCTTCCCCTCCGTCGCTGTATATCGACTTTGGATTGTTTCTGCTCGTCTTCTCGTCTCGGGAAAGACG
>JBHIAL010000129.1:0-4517 GCA_046758525.1 bacterium | reverse complement strand
GTTAAATACTAAATACTATTCACTAACGACTATTCACTATTCAGGCTCCGGCTGCGCCACCTTCGGTCCGGGGAAAGTCCCTCGATACACGTATAAATCTTCTAAAATCTAATACTTTCCTGGTGCTGTTAAGGCCTTGTAGCCTATGTCCCGCCGGTAATGCATTCCTTCAAAGTGAACTTTGTCTACGGCCCGATAGGCCTGACAAATGGCATCTTTCAAATTTTTACTCAGAGCTGTAATCCCCAGCACTCTACCTCCACTGGTTACTAATTGACGATCTTGCCTCTTCACTCCAGCATAAAAGGTAAAGATATTGGGCAATCGAGACAGCTTCTCCAAACCCTTTATGGGTTTGCCCTTATCATAACTACCAGGATAACCACCCGAGGCAAGAATAACGCAAACTGCAGCCTGAGGACGCCACTCAAGACGCACTTGGTTTAGACTTTGTCCTTGTACGGCCAGAAGAACCTCCAAAAGATCATTCTTTAAGCGAGGAAGAGTAGGCTGGGTCTCAGGGTCCCCAAAACGGACATTAAACTCCAGGACTTTAGGCTCTCCCCCTTTAATCATTAGGCCAGCATATAAAACGCCTCTAAACTCTCTTCCTTCCTCCTTCATCCCTTTGAGAGTAGGAATTATAGTTCCTCTCATTATTTTCTTATGGAGCGAGGGAGAAATAGGACCGGGAGAATAAGCTCCCATCCCTCCTGTATTAGGACCCCGGTCATGATCATAGATGGGCTTATGATCCTGAGAGGAAACCAGTGGTCTGACAGTTTTCCCGTCGGTGAGAACAATGAAAGAGACTTCCTGTCCAAAAAGTTTTTCCTCCACTAATATTCTCTTTCCCGCATCACCAAAGGCCTTTTTTTCCATAATTAGCTTTATTGCCTCCACAGCCTCTTGTTTTGTCTCGGTCACTAGAGCCCCTTTGCCGGCTGCCAGACCATCAGCCTTGATCACCAATGGGCATCCCCTTTTCTCTACATAAGCAATAGCTTTATCCGGATTTGAAAATACTTTAAAATCAGCAGTAGGAATATGATATTTTTTCATAAATCTTTTGGCAAATACCTTGCTTCCTTCTAATAAGGCAGCTGCCTTGGAAGGGCCAAAGATAGCTAACCCCTTTTTTTGAAAGTAATCCACTATTCCATTTACTAAAGGGACCTCTGGCCCTACTATGGTGAGATCTATTCCCTCCTTCCTGACCAGGCCCACCAGAGAAGAAAAGCTTCTTTCATATTCTATTTCTTTACATTGGGTAATCTCTGAGATGCCAGCATTGCCGGGAACAGCAAAGATTTCCTTAACCTCGGGACTTTGAGATAGTTTCCAGCACAGGGTGTGCTCCCTTCCTCCACCCCCTATAACCAAGACCTTCATCTATACCTCCTCACTGTGAGTAGCCAATGTTGAATCGTTAGAGGTCGGTGAAATAAGAGAAGAATTTAGCTGATTCCTAATCCCCCAACCCTAACCCTTGAATTATCGGAATTCTAATTCTTCAAGCTCTGGATGATATCTAATCCAGTATTGGGGGAAAGCCTTTATATAAAACATGACCCAGTATTCCTTTTCTAACTCAGCTCCATACTTATTCTTTAAGAATAACCTCACCGCCCACTTGTGTAAATCTCGCTGGAAAGAATAAACTTCCTCCCGTATTTTTTTTCCTTCTAGATCGTGACGGAGGGAGACCGCAATTTGATTTTTCCCCAATTTGATCCCACCTTGGGTGATAAAATCGGTTACCCCATCATCGATATATTTCCTTAATCCTAAAGTGAGGTTCCAAACTTTTCCCTTGAGACTTAAATTGCTTTCTATTTTTTTATATTCCTTAGCATATGGATGATAGAGAAGGTAAAGATAAAGATAATTCAAATGAGGTACAGGGGGAGTTAGATAGAATTTTCCCTCTACGGGAGAAAATCTTTCCTCTTCCTTAGTTAGATCGTAGGACAAGTTGATCTTTCCGGAAATAAGCTTTCTTTTCTGGTGATAAAGGTCACTTCGAAGATTCAGCTTCAGTAAATTCGCAGAGCCGATGCTCTTAGCATGATCTCCTAAACTAAAGGGCAGCCAGAAATCATTTTTTATCTCGGAAGAATGATAATAGCTCAAGGAAGGAATCATCATATGGCTGTAGTTTCCAAATTTACCGGCAATCCTAAAAAGAAGATTTAACTCTTGGTAAGGTATATTTCGATAACCCTCCTCTTTCTGATGATCTTTGGTATACCAGTATCGGAAGAGATGATATCCTAGCTTAGGCCGTAGTCTAAGATATTTAAAAGCAGTGAAGGGATAGGAAAGATCTAGAAAAGAATCAGCTCGAACTATATTTTTCTCTTCTTTTCTAAAATTGGTAACTTCCGCGGCTTGACCCACATAAAGGCCGGATTTCCCCAGCCTTTGAGGTTCGAGGTTCTGCCTTATCTGAGGTAACCGTTCTATGAACCCTCGTTCAAAACCGGGATTTACAGAAGGTTCTACTAAAACTGCCACATTATAGCCAGACCTTCTGTGTCCAAGGTATAGATAGGAAGTTTTGTATTCTTCGCCAAAATAATCGTCAAGGAAATTTTTATCCGAAAGGCGATCCAGACGAATTTTGAGATCGGTTGATTTAGACAGAGATTGTCGGTGTCTTAACCTCAAGGTCCATCTCTTCTCTTTGGTATCGGCCTCTTTTACATAGTAAGTCTTTATCTCGCCCTCTCCCTGTTTTGATTCATAAAAAACATCCACACCTTCGCCCCAACCTTTCTTCTCTCTATAATCAAGATGCAGTCTTCCTTGAAAGCGGGCTGAGCTATAAAAATAATATCCTGTTTGAACATACCAGCCGGAAAAGTCACTGTATCCAGGGGTGGGAAGCATTACCCGGTTTTTCTTGTTCAGGTACTGGATGAGATAAGGGGTCCAGAAAATAGGTAAACTTCCCAGGTAAAGGGCTACATTTTTCATGATAATCTTGTCGCCTGGATATACCTTCGCTGATCCAGCTCTCATTTTATAGTGGGGAAGGGAAAGATCGCAGGTGGTAAAATCAACCCTTTTCAGATCAATCACCTCAGAGGAAAAATGTGCCTTTTCTGCCTTATAAAAGAGAAGACCATCTTTCCATCTCGCGCTTCGAATTGTCCCGGCCTCACTTTTCAAATTGTATGTTAGATCCTTACCTCTCAGTGATCGGTCCCCGATTTGAAGATTAACCTCCTCCCCTGCCGTCAGATCGAGACTGTCCAAATTTACCATTATTTCGTCAGCCTTAAGCTGGACATCTTTATATTCCAACTGTGCGTTTCCCTGCCCGATAACCGAACTGCCCATCCAGTAAAGGCGATCTGCCTGAAGGTTGACCGGAGGAGCTTTCTCCAGGGCAAACGAGGGAACCACTGTAACCAGAAAGCCTGCCAGCATCCCTATCCTTAAAAGGACTCTTAGGATCCAACTCCCTTTCCTAAAGCCTGAAGTTTTCCCCCAGAAAGATCTCTCTTGCTTTTTTATCTTGGGTGAGCTCATCTCTTTTCCCGGCCATAAGAATCTTACCCTGATGCATGATGTAAGAAGAATCTGTAATCTGAAGAGTTTCCCTGACATTGTGATCGGTAATGAGTATTCCAATTCCTTTGTTTTTTAACTCAAAGACAATTGTTTGAAGATCTGACACCGTAATGGGGTCGATTCCAGCGAAGGGCTCGTCGAGGAGGATAAAAGAAGGAGAAGTAACCAGGGCTCTTGCTATCTCCACCCTTCGACGTTCTCCACCGGAAAGGAGATAAGCCTTCTGCTTCGCTAAGTGGGTAATTCCTAGTTCAGAGAGTAAATAATTCGCCCGTTCCTCTTGTTCCCCCGCAGAGAGATCAAGGGTTTCCAAGATGGCCAGAAGATTTTCCTCGACGGTAAGTTTTTGGAATACAGAGGGTCTCTGAGGAAGATAAGCAATGCCTTTTCTCGCCCTCTGATAGGTAGCAAGATGAGTAACTTCTTCGTCTCCTAAAAAAATCCTACCCCGGCTAGGCTTGACTAAACCCACAATCATGTAAAAAGTGGTGGTCTTTCCTGCCCCATTAGGTCCCAGAAGCCCGACTACCTGACCCTGGGATACCTCAAGAGAAACTTTATTTACTACCAGTTTTTTCTGATAGCTCTTACTGAGATTTTTCACCCGGAGAACCAACTTCCTCTTCCTCTTTTAATGATCCTAATACATAAGTCGCCTGAACTGGGGTTCCTTCTGCCTCGAGTTTTTCTATCCCCAGCCAGATGGTTATTTTTTCCCCTAGTAGATCATTTCCTAGCTCATCGTGATAGTGAGCATTACCCTGCATAACAAGTTTATCATCTTCACCTGTATAAGTGGCCATTTGGCCAGTGACTTGCCTTTTTTTGTTCCCCTGGGTAATACTAACATTTCCCTTGGCTATAATTTCTTTTAAATTATTCTCCTTAGTCAGATACACCTGCATCTCGTCCGATAGCAATAATAGATCCTCCCAGGT
>JBHIAL010000128.1:0-4519 GCA_046758525.1 bacterium | reverse complement strand
ACCTCAAGATATGCCAGAGGAAATAATATGACCATCAAAACTGTCTGGCGGAAGTTTGTAGTAAAAATAAACAACTTTTTGGGAGGTAATTCATATCTATGTGATAGTTGTCTGCATGATTACCGCACCTGTAATTATCCTGACCGTCCCAATGCCACCAGATGTCCCAATTATAAACCACGTTACTGATTAACCTACCTTAAGCCAATTATTTGCTCCTCTGTCTCCTCGGCAGAGACACCGGCTAACTTTTCGCGCAAGATCACTCTGAGGCGCTTTAATTCCTGTTTTTTAAGGAATATGTAGTTAATCAAAGGTTCTCTTCCAAAAGTTATATAAAAGCCACAGCGAGTGTGCTTTATAATGAGGTCGTCAAAGAATCTATCCAGACTGAAGAGAGACCTTTCTTTGTTCCACTCCTCAAAAGCTGCCGCCACTACTTCTCTGAACTCCCTACCCGGAAGCTCTGAGGCTTGCGACTCCTTTGGTTGATAGGCTAATCTGAGTAGATGATCTTTATCTAAACTTCCTCCCTCTGTCAAAAAATCTTTCAGCAATTCTTTTTCTTCACGCAAGAATTGAATTCTGAAAAATGTCTTTATGTTGAAGCTGTCGATCTGGAGTTGGACCAGTTTCCTAAGAAAAGGGTCAGAGTATTCTTCAACCTTTGAAAGCAGCCATTGGAAGAAGCGTTTATCTAAGAGACTATCCAAAAACTGTGGGTGAGGGTTTTCCTCCACCAACGGAAAGATTTCCTCTAGTAGATTTGCAACCTCAGAGGAAAGAAGAGCAAAATTCTCTTTTTCTATTGCCTCCTTAAGGATTTCTATAGCTTGCGTTCCTGCTTGAGATAAAGCCGGGGGTACAGATGATGAAACTGCCAGGGATAATTTTTCCTGGAAGTGTATCTTTAACAAGATTTTTAGGTTGTGGAAATCATTCTCCAGCCAAAATAAGTCTATCAGATCCGGCTGAGGACAAAAGCTTTGTAGCTCTGCATAAGTCCTTCTTGACTCTTCCTCCAATCCGATCTCAAAGTCTTCCTCTTTTTGAACCTTCTTCATTGACTCAGAATAGGGGAAGAGTTTACTCAGGATTTGCAAAATCTCTCCTACCCCACCGGCTTGCTTCATTCGAGAAAAATCAGCCTCTCTTAAAAGACGGACTTCCAAGGCTCTTATTCTTCCCGTGGTGTAGGCATAACGGGTGTCTTTGGTGGGTATAACAAAATAGTCCAAGTTCATTTTTCTTTCACCAAATTCATTACCTTTTGAGCGATTTGTTGTGCAGCTTGCGGGCAGGCAAAGTCTTCTACGTGCCTCCGCCATTCCTTCAGATAAGAGGAGTCATTTAAAAGACGGCCAATTAAGCCAACTATATCCTCCTTATTTTTTAATTCAAAAACAAGTCTTTTTTCTAAAAGAAGTTCCTTATTTCTCCTTTCCTGTCCGGCCAGAGAATCGACAATTCCCAGAGGTAAGCCTTTGACCAGAGCTTCTGCAGTAGTGAGCCCTCCTGGTTTACTAATTAGTAGGTCTGAGATTTCCATTAACTCATCAATTTCCCGTATATATCCAAACACCTTCAACGGCAAGTCCAACTTAGATTGCATCCTTCGAAATTTGTTTCTTAGTCTCCGATTTATTCCCGTCACTACTAGAAGCTGAATAGGAAGATGTGAGCTGGCTAAACTAATCACAATCTCCTTGAGTGACCCCATTCCCTGTCCTCCTCCCATCAAAAGGACAGTAAACAGACCCTCTTTTATGGCCCATTTTTTCTTTAAGTTTTTTCTACCTTTAGATCTAGAGAAATTAGGAGAAATAGGAATACCAGTAACTCGGATTTTATTTAGAGGAATTCCCCTATCTAGTAGATTCTCCTTTAATCTCTCATGGGGCAAGAAATATACATCAACTCCATTATAGAACCAGTAAGGATGGAGGCAAAAGTCGGTAGGGACAGCAGCCAACAAATAATCTAAACACTTCTTTTTTTTTATAACAGAGGAAAGAGCACAGGCTATGCTATGAGTACATATGACTACTTGAGGATTAAAAGGAAGAATGACCTCTCTATATAATCGTAGGTAATTTGTGCGATATAAAAAATTCCTTAAAGCATAGGTTGACCAATATACCTCTCGACTATCCCAGATAAGGTCCCAAAACCAGGGTGCGAGAGTGATTATGGCATAATAGAGACTGTCCAATAAGGTCCTTAAAAGGCGATTTCCGTACTGAAACAGGTTTTCTCCCCGTATCTCCACCTCTGGATAAAATTCCATAAAAGCCTGTTTAATGGCTTCCGCAGCCTGTCTATGACCAGAAACAGCCGATATATACAAAAGCAGAACTTTCATTTTCACATTGTCTTGAATTCTCCCTTGGGTTCTAAGAGAAGCCAGTGGTCAGGATAGTAACGAAGATAGTCCTCCATAATTTGAATAAAACTATTTATGGCTTCTTGTAGATCTCTTTCCTCACTCTGACTTCTCTTTACCTCTAAAGGAGCCTCTACAATTCCCTTTTGTCTCCCATTCCATCTATCCCTTACGATAAAGGCAGGGGTAATCATAGCCTCGGTCTTTCGAGCCAGTCTGAACGGCCCTGAGGGGATATCAACCTCACGACTAAAAAGTTCTGCTTTCATTGTCTGCCCTAAGTTTTCATCAGCAAGTATGGCCAGAATCTCGTTTTTTTTTAAAACTTTTATCCCCTCTTTTAATCTGGTCAAGGGAATAATTTTTATCCCCTTTTTTTCACGTATGTGGTTAAAGAGCCTATCTGTTTTCTTGTTCTTGTGGGCTCTTACCAGAAAATTTACCTTGTATCCGGAGAGAGCTAAGCTGATCCCACCCCACTCCCAATTACCAAAATGGGTTGATAATAGTATCGCTCCTTTTCTTTTAGAGAGAGCACAATCGAGATTTTCGACTCCGAGAGGCGTGACCAGACGAAAAATTTTTTTTTGATTTAACCCAGGTAGCCAAAGAAACTCCCGTAAATATTTAGCAAAATTACGGTACACGCCAACCACAGTTTTTCTCACCAGAGGATCATTCTCACTTCTCCCCAGAACCAAGGAAACGTTGTTAAAAGCTGCTTTTTTATACAATCTGTATTTGCCGATGGGCATTAGGAAACAAAGATCAGCCAATCCCTTGGCTACATAGTAAGCCAACGACGAAGGTAAAAAACAGGAGAAGAACCCCCCCAGTTTGTACAAAAGATAGACCCACACCTTGTGCTCACTCTTTAGTAGATCTTAACACCAAGGTCTTGCTACCATACACTAATAGCCCTACTCCGGTGAGGTAGAAGATACTCTGAATAGGTAGCCATGCACCCAATATGCCGGCTACCCAGATAAAAAGAAGAAATGATGAGTTAATTATTACCTCTAGGGCAGAGAAAACTCTGCCTCGAATTCTATCCGGGGTCATTTCTTGAGTCAAGGTGTAAGCGGCTATCATAATAGGAGAGGCAATAAATCCGATAATACCTACTCCCAAAGAGAGCGAGAAAAGAGACTTGCTTCCTCCTAGAAGAACAGCACAGACTCCCGAGGCGAGGACTCCCACCACCATAACTTTCTCTCGCTCAATTTGCTCTCCAAAATGTCCATAAATTAGAGATCCAGCTAGCATTCCTATTCCGAGGAAGATAGCAAGCACGCTCAGGCCAATAGTTCCTAAATCTAGAGCCTTGGTGACAAAAACTGTAACCAAGAGATACCCAATACCACTGGCTCCCATGAGAATAAATAAACTTGTGGCAACAAATCTGATTCTTGTCTTCTTTCTGATGAAATTTAATCCTGCCATGAGCTCTTTGGCCACTCTTCTAATTCCTCCGTTGTTTTCTTCTGAAGGACCCTCTTTAATCCTGATAGCAACTATAGCCAGCC
Organism: bacterium; assembly: GCA_046758525.1. Lineage (GTDB taxonomy): Bacteria > Aerophobota > Aerophobia > Aerophobales > AE-B3A > AE-B3B. The sequence goes on along the minus strand of JBHIAL010000128.1, from coordinate 610 downwards.
CAGAGAGAAGATAACTAAGAGAATCAAGATAAAAGCTCATCTTCGTTCCTGCCCAGGCTACTATTATCCCTCCTGCTGTAACTCCCCCCATCATAGCTATCATACGGGTAATGTTGGAGAGAGAATTGGCAGCAAGAAGTTCTCTTTTTTTGACTAGATTGGGAATAATTGCCGATTTAGCAGGAGAAAAGAAACAGGTTACGGTAAATACAAGGAATATAACCCCATAAATGTACCACATGCTGTCTGTATAGCCTGCCAGAAGAGGGATAAGTAAGATTAAACCAGCTCGCAGAAGGTCAGCTATGATGAGAGTATTTTTACGACTCCATCTATCCACATAGACTCCGGCCAGAGGACTAAAAAGTAATATGGGTAGAGTGGAAAAAAAAAAGAGATTTCGCATTACCGGGATAGAATGGGAGAGAGAAATTCCCGCTGTTTGCTTTAAGTACAAGCCTACCAGGGCCATCTGAGCTAGACGGTCCCCAAACTGGGAAATGACCTGTGCTATCCAAAGAGCTAGAAAATTCACATTTCTTAAAACTCTAAGGGGACTGCCTTGTGGTTCCATTTATTTTCGGTTTTTTTAAACCTATCATATACCCTA
>JBHIAL010000127.1:0-4529 GCA_046758525.1 bacterium | reverse complement strand
AAGGAAATTTCTTTCATCACTTGCTCCTTCAAGAGAATCTCGGGACTCTTCCCCTCGATACCCGTATAAATCTCCTGAATACTAATATTTTTTTGGTACTATCCAGTTTACTCGACTCCTGGGGCTGGGTTTCAATTTTAGGAGGTTTACCTCCGGTTGCCAATACTGATAAGATAACGGTTGTTACTATAAAGATCACCGCCAAGACAACGATAACCTTTCCCAGAAAAGTAATGGCCCCGGAAGGACCAAAGAAAGTTCTTACTCCTCCCCCGAAGGCTGCTCCCGTACTAGCTCCCCTTCCCACCTGCAATAAAATCATGGCTACCAACAAAATAGAGACGAATACATGGATAGTCAAAACAAATCCCATCTTCACTCCTCGTATTTGACAATTTTAACGAAGGAACTGACCTTCAGACTAGCTCCTCCTACCAGGGCACCATCTATATCTGGCTGTCTCATTAAATCCTTAATATTCTCCCGCTTTACACTTCCTCCGTATTGAATACGTATGGAGGAGGATATCTCCTTTCCCCAAAGTTCCTCCAAGATTTCCCTGATGAAGCTATGCATCTTCTGAGCCTGGTGAGGAGTAGCAATCTTGCCTGTTCCTATAGCCCAAACGGGCTCGTAAGCAATAATTAATTTCTTTGCTTGCCGCAAATCAAGTCCTTCCAGGCACTTTCTCACCTGAGATTCAACAACTTCTTCTGCTCTACCAGCTTTCCTTTCCTCTAGTGATTCTCCTACACAGACCACTGGGGTGAGTTCCAGAGAAAGAGCCACCCTGGTTTTTCGGTTTACTCCGGCGTCGGTTTCTCCAAAATATTGCCTTCTCTCGGAGTGGCCTAGAATCACATACTTACACCCTGCATCGAGCAGCATAAGAGGAGATACTTCTCCAGTATAGGCACCTTTTTCTTCCCAGTACATATTCTGTGCTCCCAGGCCTATCTGGCTGTCTTCGATGATCTTTTTTACTGCCCAAAGAGAAATGAAGGGAGGAAAAATTGCTACTTCCACCCTCATAACGCGTCCGATCTCTTCTTTTAGCTGCCTCACCGCCTCGATGGATTCCTTTACCGTTTTGTTCATCTTCCAGTTGCCACCAAAGACAGGCTTTCGCAAATTCTCCTCCTATTTCTTATCACTGAGCGAGGTTACTCCTGGTAGCTCTTTTCCCTCCAGGAATTCCAGAGAAGCCCCCCCTCCCGTGGAGACATAGCTCATCTTATCTTTTAAGCCCAACTTCTTCAGAGCGGCAATGGAATCGCCTCCCCCCACCACCACCTTTGCCCCGGACTCGGCCAATATCGTGGCTATAGCCCGGGTCCCTTCGGCAAAATCCTCAATCTCAAACATTCCCATCGGTCCATTCCAGAATACTGTTTTGGCCTTTTTGATAAATTTCTCAAACAATCTTATGGTCTGCGGTCCAATGTCCAAAGCCAAATAATCGGATGGAATTTTGTCCTGTGGTACTATTTTTACCTCAACCTTCTCCTTTGCCTCCCTGGCTACCCTGTGATCAAGAGGAAGCAGAAGGTGAGAACCTTTCCGGGAAGCCTCCCTCATTATAAGATCCGCATCTTTCACCTTTTCAAGATCCAGAAGAGATCGCCCCACCTCTATACCTTTTGCTTTAAGGAAGGTGTAAGCCATCCCTCCCCCGATAAGGATGTCCTGGCATTTTCCCAGAAGGTTACGCAACACTCCTATCTTATCAGAAACCTTAGCTCCTCCCAGGATAACCACAAAAGGAGTCTCGGGCCGGGTAAGTACCCCTCCCAGAATCTCAAGCTCTTTGGCCATTAAAAAACCGGCCGCCGTTGGTAAAAACTGAGTCACCCCTACGGTAGAGGCATGGGCTCGATGAGCTGTTCCGAAGGCATCGTTGACGAAAACATCAGCCAGATCAGCCAACTTTTTGGCAAAGTCAGGATCATTTTTAGTCTCCTCAGGATGAAAACGGGTATTCTCCAAAAGAACAACTCCTCCGGGCTTTAATTTGTTAACCGCCTCTTTTATCTCCGGTCCCACACATTCATTCAGCTTTAAAACTTTTTTCCCCAAAAGTTCGGCCAGACGATGAGCTACCGGGTCCATTCGTAGCGATTCCACCACCTTACCTTTGGGTCTACCCAGATGAGACATTAAAATTAAACTAGCCCCCTGATCCAGTATATATTGAATGGTGGGAACTGCCGAGACTACCCTGGTATCGTCGGTGATTCTTCCTGCCCCATCTAAACTTACATTAAAATCAACCCGCATCAAAACCCGTTTATCTTTTAAACTCAAATCTTTAACCGATAATTTCATCATTTTAGACCCACTCAACCCATTTTTTTGTCCATATATTCGGCAAGATCTACCACTCGACAGCTGTATCCCCACTCATTGTCGTACCAACCCAGAACCTTCACCATTTTTCCTTCAATTACCCCAGTAGAATCTGCATCTACAATGGCAGAGGCAGGGTCGGTGGTAAAATCATGAGAAACCAGGGGATCTTCACAGTACTTTAAAATCCCCTTGAGACTTTCCTCTGAGGCACGCTTGAAAGCAGAATTCACTTCATCAACCGTGGTCTCCTTCTCTACCTCAGCCACCAGATCTACCAGGCTCACATTGGGTGTGGGGACTCGGATGGCCAACCCATCAAGTTTTCCTTTCAACTCCGGAATTACCTGCCCCACAGCCACTGCTGCTCCCGTAGTGGTGGGAATCATGGAAAGACCAGCTGCCCTGGCCCTCCTAAGATCCTTGTGGGGAGCATCCAGTAGGGCTTGATCATTGGTGTACGAATGAATGGTTGTCATTAAGCCTCGTTTTACCCCAAAGTTGTCCATCAATACTTTTACCATAGGGACAAGACAGTTAGTAGTGCAGGAGGCGTTAGAGACGACATGATGAATAGAAGGATCAAACTTTTCCTCATTTACTCCCATGACTATGGTTAAAACTTCTCCACTACCTCTAGCCGGAGCGGTGATGATGATCTTGTTGGCTCCTGCCTTTAAATGAGAGGCTGCTTTCTCCTTAGTTCGGAAAAGCCCGGTGGATTCTATGACAATATCCACCCCCATCTCTTTCCAGGGAAGCTGTGCCGGATCTTTCTCCTGGCAAACTCTCACCTTTTTCCCATCAATGATAATAGAATCATCCTCAGCTTTCACCTCCCCGGGATAGGCCCTGTGGATGGAATCATACTTAAACAGATGAGCCAGTGTCTTAGCGTTCACCAAATCATTTACCGCAACAAAGTCTAGATTCGACCCCTTTTCTAACGCTGCTCTTAAGGTTATTCTCCCAATTCTGCCAAATCCATTGATAGCCACTTTCCTCATCTTTTGCTCCTCCTATAAATTAAATTGATTTTTGGCTTCTTTACTTCGTAGAAATAAAAAATGGTTGTATCCACCATCCTCTATTTTAGTTCGATTTCCTCTCCTGTTCTTCAAATACATTCCTTGGTCTCTATCCACAATTTCTCCAATTAAAGCATGCGGAAAACCAAGAGTTTGCTCGACTTCCTTCCTCTTATTGGGAGGCACGGTAAAAAGAAGCTCATAATCTTCCCCTCCGTAAAGGACCCACTCTAACAGAGATTTTCCCATGACTTTAGCCAACTGCTCAGTAGCCAGGGCTATAGGAAGCTCATCTTCCCACAGAATTGCTCCTACCTTGCTTTCTTCAGCTAAGCGGTGGAGGTCAGAGGCAAGACCATCGCTTAAATCTATCATGGAGGTAGCAATCTGGCTGCTGGCTATCTTTTGACCTTCAACTAGCCGAGGAGAAGGCATAAGATGTCTTTTTACCAGCACCGGCCTTATTTTTGGCTTTACCTTCCAATTAGGGGCTTGTAAACAGGCCAGGCCAGCCCCTGAGCTTCCTAACTGGCCCGTAACGTAGATGAGATCGCCAGACTTTGCCCCAGAGCGAAGAACAATATTTTCCCTTTTTACCTCTCCCAGCAGAGACACCGTAATGATGAAGCTCGGTGCACGAACTATATCTCCTCCCACTATCCCCACCCGGTATCTAGAGGCAGCCTTTTTCAGTCCTCGATAAACCGCTCTTACCAGATTCCTCTCGGTATCGGCAGGTAAAGCTAAAGATACCAGACAATGAGTAGGTTTTCCCCCCACGGCGGCAATATCAGAGATATTTACTACCAGAGACTTCCATCCTACCTGAAAAGGGGAGGTATAATCCCACTTAAAGTGAATATCTTCTACCAGGGTATCGCTGGTGAACAACAATAGTTTCCCGTCAGATACCTTTATAGCTGCCGTATCATCTCCTATGCCGACAATCACCTCTTTTTGAAAATCCTTCAAATCAGATCTGATAGAGCCAATAACCCCAAATTCACCAATATCACTTAATTTCAAGGAAATAAAGTCCTTGCCCACTTTGCAAACGAACCGCCGCCAAAACAACACAATTAGCTAATCTCAAAGATTTGACTGCGTCCTTTCAAAAACAATGACCACTTATTAAGCACGTCTCTACCAATTAAT
>JBHIAL010000126.1:0-4566 GCA_046758525.1 bacterium | reverse complement strand
ATCAGATAAACGAGGCTGGAGGTCTACTGGGTGAGCTCCTGGAAATCGTGGTAAGAGATACGGGAACTGCTCCGGCAGTAGGCCGTGATGCAGCAGCTAAGCTGGTGGAGATTGACAGAGTTCCAGCACTGGTAGGGGCCCTGAGTAGTGGGGTCACCTTTGCTGTCTCCAGCATCACCATAGCTAGTGAGGTGGTTCAGATCTCCCCCGCTTCTACTTCACCTGCCATAACCGACCTTGATGATAATGACTTTGTTTTTCGGACCTGTGTATCTGATGCTCTCCAGGGAACCGTAAATGCACGGCAGGCCGCTGAATTACTGGGCTTTAAGAGGGCTTCGGTAATATATGTAAACAACGCCTACGGTAAAGGACTGGCTGAGGTCTTCAAGAAAGCTTTTGAAGAAAGAGGGGGAAAGGTTTTGGCTATGGTTCCCTATGAGCAGGGTAAACCTTCCTACCGGGGAGAGGTAGAAGCAGCCATAAAAGTAAATCCCGAGGTTCTCCAGCTAACAGCTTACCCGGTGGATGGAAACAAAATACTGGTACAGGCGGTAGAACTGGGATATGAGGGAAAATACCTTTTTCCTGATGGTATGAAAGGTGAAGCAGTAGCGGCAGGCCCGGCATCTCAGTATATTGAAGGGTCTTTCGGTACCGCACCCGGACCACTTGAGTCGAAAGCGGCAGAACAATTTGAGGCTGACTATATTGCCAAGTATGGAAAGTCAACGGTACCTTTCCGGGGCGAAAGTTACGATGCCGTAGCTCTGATCGCCCTGGCTATTCAGAAAACAGGTCCGGATTTTCTCAAGATGTCCCGTGCCGAACAAGGTCGAGCCATCCGGGATAATCTAAGAGCAGTAGCCAATCCCCCCGGGGTGGAGGTCACCTATAACGAGTTTGTCAAGGCCTTAGGTCTTGTAAAAGCTGGTGCTGACGTTAATTATCAAGGGGTCGCCGGGCCCGTTACCGTAGACGAGAATGGTGACATGAGTGAAGGAGGAATTGAGGTATGGTTCATTACCGCAGGTAAGGTGATAACTGTGCGAACCTATCCGGTCAAAATGTAAATCAGGTTTGCATTTGCCTCAAAAGAAGGCCTGTCTTAGATGGACAGGCCTTCTTCTTTTTGAAAAATGAAGAAAACGGAGCAAGGTAGCCACAACCTTAAGGTACCCTAGACTCACTTCTTAAGCATTCTGGAAACTATCTTTTCCTCGCCTAAAATACCTTGGGGGCGCAAAAGCAGGGTTAGCTCCAGAAGGACTCCCACCACAATTACGCGCAGAGCCCCCGCTTGGGTGCCAGAAAGAGCAAAATGCCCGGTAAGAAATTCTGTTCCGGCCCAGATACCCCAAATGACAAAAGCCCCCAAGACGGCACCTTTTGAGTTTCCACTTCCTCCAGCGATCAGCATTACCCAGATAAGGAAGGTACCATAAAGAGGCTCAAAGCTACTGGCATCAATGAATTTAGCATAATGAGCATATAGGCTTCCCGCCATACCCATAACCATGGCTCCTAACACGAAAGATTGTAGCTTAAATGAGAAAACATTTTTCCCAGACATGGCGGCAACGGCTTCATCCTCACGAATTGTTCTTAAGACCCGACCCCACGGGGATCGGATACTCCTCTCGCTAGTCCAATAGAGAAGTCCTAAGATTACCAGTACCAGGGCCAAGTAAAACCAATTATAGGCATTGGAGATAAAATGAACCAGCCAGGGCGAGAGCTGAGGATGTCCGTTAAGAAAACTGGAAACTCCGGCCTCGATTGGCTTATGAAGGGGCGAGGGGATATGTTTAATACCCCAGACGGTATTGCTTAACCAGCCTTCGTTTTTTAAAATGAGCCGAATGACCTCGGCAATCCCGATGGTGGCAATGGCCAGATAATCTTCTTTAAGGCGTAGAGTAAGAAATCCGATAAAGAACGCTATTATCCCCGAGGCGATGATTGCTCCCAGAAGTCCGACCACGAAAGGAAGCTGAAAGCCTCCTACTGTTCGCCAGTCAAGAGGCCCCGGAGGGGGACCCGAAAGAAGAGCTGAGGTATAAGCCCCTACTGCATAAAAACCAGCAATCCCTATATTAAATAGACCAGTATAGCCCCACTGGATATTTAGCCCCAGGCAAAGAACCGCATAGATACCAGCCGTAATGGCAAAGAAGACCAGATAGTTAAGGACCCCTACGAAAGTGTCCATTTATCTTGCCCCAAAAAGTCCTCTAGGTTTGATAATCAACATAATGACCATAATTATGAAAGCAACTGCCGGCTTATAGGCAGTGGAAATGAAGGCGGTGGAGATTTCTCCTGAAAGACCGATGATCATCCCTCCGACCATCGCTCCATAAGGGTTTCCTATTCCTCCCAGAATCACGGCAGCAAAGATAGGAAGAAGCATCTGCCAACCCATATCGGGGGTTATAAATTTATCCTCGATCCCGGATAATATCCCTCCTGCAGCAGCCAGAGCTGCTCCAATTGCCCAGGTCCACATAATTACTTTTTCGGTATCGATGCCAGTAACCCGGGCCAATTCCATATTGTCCGAGGCAGCCCGCATGGCCTTACCCATTTTGGTCTTTTGTAAGAAAAAGTGCAAGCTAATAACCAGGAGGGCCACAACTATGATAATAAAGACCTCGTCAGGTTTGATCCTGATCCCCAGGAGAGGTATCTTGCGCGCAATTTGAATTGCTTTAAAATAGTACTGGGGCTGAGGTCCCCAGATAAATTGGATGATGTTCCTTAAAGAGAAGGACACTCCTACTGCGGCAATGAGTAATATGATGGGCCCGGTTCTGCGTAGTCTGAGGTACAGGATCCGATCAATAATAATCGCTGCTAGTGCGGTCAATAAAAGAGCTATAAAAAAAGCCAGGATCATGGGCAAGCCAAAGGAAAGGGGACCAAATGGGCTATCAGGAATGCCTAGTCCTCGCAGCAGGGTGAGAGAAACTAGAGCCAGAAAAGCACCCAGCGACATAATGTCGCCGTGAGAGAAGTTGGCAAAATTCAAAATACGGTAGGTCAAGGATAGACCAATTGCCCCTAGAGTGATAATACTTCCCGAAATAATGCCGTATACAATTAACTGGGGAATTCCAGAAAGTAGTTCCAGTCCTAACCTCCCAAATAAAGCTTTCCTACCTTTTCGTTATTTAATAGAGCCTGCCCGGTGTCTTCAAATTTCTTGTGGCCCATAGCCAGAACATAGCCTCTGTGGCAGAGTTTCAAAGCCTCCCGGGCATTCTGCTCGACCATGAGAATACCTACCCCGGATTGGTTTATCTCTACAATCTTTTCAAAGATTAACTTCACCAGTCTCGGAGAAAGACTGGCTGAAGGCTCATCCAGAAGCAGAACCTGGGGATCGAGCATTAAGGCCCTGGCCATGGCCACCATCTGGCGCTGACCTCCTGAGAGTTTTCCTACTCGCTGTCTCTTTGCCTCCTTTAAATCGGGGAAGATCCCATAGACCTCTTTCATCCTCCCCCTAAAATCATCCTTCCTGATAAAGGCTCCCATCTCCAGATTCTCTTCCACTGTTAAGGATGGGAAGACATTATCCGTTTGAGGAACATAACAGATGCCCCGACGTACTATCTTGTCGGGATCTAGACCAGTAATGTCGTGACCGCCAAAGGTTATTTTGCCATGGGTAGGCTTTAAGAGCCCGAGGATAGTCTTCATGAGAGTAGATTTACCGGCTCCATTAGGACCAATGATAGAAATAATCTCTCCCTTATCTACCCCTATAGAAATCCCATGGAGAATCTCCACTCCTCCATAACCAGCTTTAATATCGCGAGCCTCAAGGATCATCTCTCTTTAGCCTTCTCCCAGATATGCCTCCAGTACACTTTCATTCTTTCTGATCTCCTCCGGTGTTCCCTCCGCCAGTTGTCTTCCCTTATTCATTACTATTACGGTGTCACAAAGGTTCATAATGAGATCCATATCGTGCTCGATAAGAAAGAAGGTTTTTCCTCTCTGGCGAAGATTCTCAATGTTCCGGGTCAGCTTTCTCATCAAGGTCGGATTCACTCCTGCCCCAGGCTCATCCAGAAGGATCATTTTAGGTTCAGCCATTAACGTTCTAGCCAGTTCCAGAAGCTTTTTCTGACCAGAGGATAGATTTTTGGCGTATTCATTGGCCAGATCAATAAGCTCCACAAACTCCAGCACCTCCAGGGCCTCATCTCTAAGTTCTCTCTCTTGGCGTCTCACAACTCCGGGGCGAAAAAACGAATTCCAGATGCGCTCCCCTACCTGGTTTTCAGGGACCACCATTAGATTCTCCAGTACCGTCATCTCTTTGAGTTCTCGGGGAATTTGAAAGGTTCTAGTGAGTGCTCTTCTGGCAATCTTATGGGGAGAAAAACCGTTAATTCGCTCCCCGCTGAACCAGATCTCTCCCCCATCCGGTTCATAAAACCCGGTGATCAAATTAAAAAGGGTGGTTTTTCCGGCCCCGTTAGGTCCAATGAGGCCAGTGATAGAACCTTGCTTTACCTTCAACGAACATCCATCAACCGCTTTAATTCCACCAAA